>JAGHVP010000210.1 GCA_018064305.1 Candidatus Equibacterium intestinale
ATTCTTTAATTGATGGTCCTAGATCTGATTCTTTATCGTTGTGATTCTTCCCCTTGCGGCGCCTGCCGCTTTCGCCATAGCCGTAACCGTAGCCATAACCAAACCCATAGGTCTTGTCGCTTCCATATCCAAATTTGTGGCCGTAGCCGTAACCGTATCCGTAGCCGTAGCCGTAGCCCTTGCCGTAGCCGTAGTAGTATTTGCTTGAAGTGTAGTCTACGTCGTTAAGCACTATGTTCACGTTCTTTATAGGCTTGCTCTGGTTGTCGGTAACCTCCTCGAATTCGTCAAGTATCCTGAGGCTGGTTACACCCGACCTCACCACATAGATGGTAGAGTCGGCAAACGGGTTGATGAACGACGATTCTGCCACAGGCAGGTAGGGCGCCGAGTCTATAATGACATAGTCATACCTGCTGCGGTAGTAGCCTAATATCTCTTCGAGATTGCACTTTGCAATCAGCTCCATGGGGTTGGGGGGCACGGGACCGGCGAATATCACGCTCAGGCCGGGATACTTGGTGCTCTGTACAGGCAGTTTGTCGAGGTCTGTGGTCTTGCCCAGCATATAGCCCACCATTGTGCCGGTGGCATGGGTGCTCTCTTCGGTGAATATGGTGCGGAGTATGGGCTTGCGGATATCAAGGCCTATAATCAGCACTTTCTTGCCAAGGCGCGACAGCGATACCGCCAGGTTCGATGCCACAAACGACTTGCCTTCGCCGGGGAGCGAAGATGTCACCTGGAACACTTTAGAGTCGGGCATATACTTGAGGTTGGCCCTGAGCATGCCGAACGATTCAGAGCAGCTGTCGCGTCCGCCGGGGGCTATGCCGCCCTCTGTCTTTCCTTCCTTATGTGCGATTGTTGCAATCACGGGAGTGTCGGTGCGGCTGGTGATGTCGCTCTTGGTCTCTACCGTGGTGCGCAGAGTCATCCTGAGCCATACCAGTGCCGGAGGGATGCAGAGGCCCAGCAGCAGGGCAAGCAGGTATATCTTCGATTTCTGGGGAGAAAGCGGTGCATTCGACCCGAAGGCAGGCTCCAGCACCCTGAAGTTGTCTGACTGAGCACACATTGTGATCTGGGTCTCTTCTTTCTTCTGCTGCAGCATCGTATAGATAGGCTCTATCACATCCAGCTTGCGGTTCATCTGCTGCATCTTCAGCTCCTGGGTAGGCATGTTAGAGAGGCGGCTCTTGCCCGTAGAGATATTGCGCTGCACCTCGCGCTGCTTGGTGCGGTACACATTCATGAGGTTGTCTACAGTGGCTTCAATACTACCCTTCTGCACGTCGAGCTGCGAGTTGATGGTAAGCACTCGCGGGTTGGTCTCGCTTGAGTTGGCCACCATCCTTTCGCGCTCCAGCACCAGCAGGTTGTAGTTGGATATTATACCGTTAAGGCCCGGGTCGCTCACTCCCACATTTGCAGGAATCGAGTTGTAAGACCCTATGCTCTGGTCTTGCAGGCACTCTTTCACCATCTGCAGCACCTGCAGCTGGAATGTAACCTCTTCAAGTTTCTCCTGGTTTTTCTGGTCTACAGAAAGGGCGAGCTGCGACTGCGAGGAAATATCTACCAGTGCATTGTTGGAGCGGTATGTCTGGTAGGTGGATTCGGCATTGCCAAGCTCGCTCGAAAGTTCTGCCAGACGGCCGTCTATGAACTCGAGGGCACGCTTGCCTGCCTGGTTAGAGTAGTCGTGTGCCTCCAGGTTTGTGGCCAGCACAAGTGTGTTGAGGATATCGCGGGCACGTGCCGGGCAGTTGTCGGTGATGCTCAGAATCACCACATCGCCCAGATTATACGACGAGCGTGACGACTTCTGCACATCGGCAGTGAGCCTCTTGACAAGGCCCTGCGCCATGTTGTGGGCAGGAGTCCATGTAGCCATATAGTCACGTCCTTCCTTCATACTTTCGGGTTTGGTGAGTGAAAGGCACAGGGTGGCTCCGTCGAGGACTATGTTAGAGCCGTATGCACGGGCAGTATTCTCTTTGGGGAGTGTCTGACCGTTTACACTGAACTTGCGCACCAGGAAGGTAGTGTCGCTCACATGGCGGAACCTGATAGAGTATCTGGTCACCGCCTGCTTTTCAAGCGAAGGGTCGTTGTACACCAGCGATGCTGCAAACGGCTGGTTGCCGTAATACTCCTGCTGCTTGAATCCGGCATATTTGTCAAGCGCCTCCACCCTTGCTGCCACAGGGGCTCCGTAGCTGAAATAGCGGCTGTTCAGCCCCAGGCTCTCCACCACCTTGGTCATCATAGAGGGACTCTTGAGTATGAACACTTCGTTGTCTATCCGCTTGGCGGTGGTGTTGCCACCTGTAAGTTCCTGAATCACACGCAGCTCAGAGCTTACCTCTGAGTTTTTGTTGAGCATTATCCAGGTAGACTGCTGATACATGGGGGTCTGCATCCTTACATACACGAATGCTATCAGAAGGGCCGCCAGCACCGACAGGATAATCCATCCGCGCAGGCGCCACACGAAGTCTATGACATCGCGGTAAGAGATGCTGCCGTCGTTGGCAGGGTTGTATTGCTGTTTTGAGTTGTTTTCCATAATATGCTTTTACTTTTTGCTCACTGTTTTTTGCTCACTGTCAATGATATGATGGCGCTGGCTATGGCCAGGACTGATGTCACGCTCGAGAGGGCTGTGGTCCACACACCCAGCGAGTTGGTGGCTGTAGCCACACGGCCGGGAGAGGGCGGTATGTAAAGGATGTCGTTCTGCTGCAGGAAGAAGTAGGGCGAATCTAGCAGGTGGCTGCTCTTGAGGTCCACTTCGTAGTGCTCTATGCGGCCCTTCTCTTCGCGGAGCAGTATTATGCCTTCGCGCTCGGCGGTGAGGTTAAGGTCACCGGCCCTGGATATTGCCTGCAGTATGTTCACTTTCTCAGACTCCATTGTGTAGGTGCCGGGATTTCTCACTTCGCCCAGCACTGTAATCTTGTAGTTGCGGAATGCCACATACACGATGGGGTCTTTCACATCCTTGCCTATTTCTTCGGTGAGGTATTCGGCCAGCTGGTTGCGGGTCATCCCCTCTACATGGATCTTGCCCAGGATGGGGAACTGGATGTCGCCGTAGGCATCTACTAGGTAGCCCAGGGTCGACTGCTCGGGGTTGTAGCTGCCGCCTGCACCTTGTGAAGGGTCTGAAAGGGTGAGGTTGTAGGGCGCCACCACTGTCTTGTCGGGGCCTGTCACCACAATTGTAAGCTTGTCGTCTTTCTTGATTACTGCCTGGTAGGCGGTGGTGAGCTTCTGCAGCTGCGCCTGGTTTATGTCCTGGAAGTAGAGAATCTTCTTGGGTGATGCGCAGCCCGCAGCCGCAGCAGCCACCACAAATGTCAGGACTAGGAGTTTGATGTGTTTCATATTTTTATCGTTTTTATCTGTTTTGTCTGTTTCTTTATGTCCGGATTTTCCGTGCCGGGCCTTCATTTCTGCTCCGTACTTATGTGCCGTGCCTTTTTGCCGTTCTACACCGGACCTTCGTGCCGGGCCTGTCTGCCGTTCTACCTTTCCTTTCTTGTGGCCCGTGCCGAGTCAAGCTTCTCGTATGCCGAGTGGCAGCTCCTGAATTCAGGCACAATCTCTTTCATCTTTGCCACAATGGTCATGCGGTCTTTGGTCCTGCTTATCTCCAACAGCTCCTGCTCCTGGCGCAGTATCTCTTCGTAAGGATATTCGCGCACTGCAGCCACCCTGATCTTGGGGTGGGGCGTGGGCTTGGTGGCCTCCATGTCGCTAAGCACCTCTTCGTAAAGCTTCTCGCCGTCGCGCAGCCCGCTGAACACCACCTTCACACCCTTCGCGCCGCTGAGGCTTATCATACGGTTGGCCAGGTCAAGGATCTTCACCGGGGCGCCCATGTCAAACACGAATATCTCGCCTCCCTTGCCCATCGTGCCGGCCTCGAGCACCAGCTTGCAGGCCTCCGGTATCAGCATGAAGAAACGCACCATATCCTTGTGAGTGACGGTGACAGGGCCGCCACACTTTATCTGGTCCATGAAGATAGGTATCACAGAGCCGTTGGAGCCCAGCACATTGCCGAAGCGGGTGGTCACAAACTGAGTGACACCGCCCTCCTGCTGCACCTTCGCATTAAGCGCCTGGCAGTAGATTTCGCAGATACGCTTAGAGCAGCCCATCACATTTGCGGGGTTCACAGCCTTGTCGGTAGATATCATCACAAACTTCTCTGTGCCGTATTTCACTGCAAGGTCGGCAATGATGCGGGTGCCGGCCACATTGTTCTGCACTGCCACAGCGGGAAGGTCTTCCATCATGGGCACGTGCTTGTATGCTGCGGCATGGAACACGTACTGCGGGCGGTGTAACTTGAACACCTCTTCCATGAGGGGTTCGTTTGTGATGGATGACACCAGAGTCTCTACCTCTACTGTGGGATAGTCGCGCTTCATTTCCAGACGCATGTCGTGCATGGGGGTTTCGGCCTGGTCCACTATCACAATCTCCTTAGGACCGAACTTGGCAATCTGGCGCACCATCTCAGAGCCTATCGATCCGGCACCGCCGGTAACCATAATGCTCTTCCCTTTGAGCATACGGCCTATGGCGTCCATATTGATCTGGATGGGCTCGCGTGGCAGAAGGTCCTCTACGCTCACCTCCTGCAGGAGGTTGTAGTTAAGGGGGCTCTTCCCATCCCAGACAAGAGTCTGCGGCACCACCATGATCTTGATATTCTCATCAATCAGCCTCCCGATCATCTTCTGGTTGTTGTTCACAAAGTTGCCGTATGCCATAGGGCTGACAAAGATTTTCTTGATCTTATCCTTATGAATCAAGTTCCAGAGATTCTGGTCGTCGGGGGCGTAGACGGGGGCGCTCATAAGGGTATGTCCCACCATGTCCTGGATGTCGGTAACAAACGCCACCACCTTGTACTGTTGAGGACGCTGGTCGCGGATACTCTTGGCAATTGCCATACCGCCCTCCTTTGCACCGAACACAAGTACATTTTCAAGCTTCACCGTTTTGGTGTCGGTGGTGTCGAAGAGCACTTTTATGATCACCCTCAGAAGTGACATTCCTATGATGGCTATCATCGAGCCAATAGCAAGGTCGTGAGCCGAAACTGCCGCAAGGACATTGTCGGTACGGAGACTCCATCTAAGCAGCTGCACAAGAGCCGAGCCTGCAAACACCGCACACGCCACACGCCACAGATCAACGAAAGACGAATATCTGATGATGCCTCTGTATGTGTGGAATACCTTGAAGAAGACCATGTAGCAGGCCAGGTAGATTGCCAGTGACCATAAGAAATGGATGAACTGGTCGCCCTGATTGAACCAGCCTGTATTGAAAACATGGGCCAGAATAAGGCTGGCCGCTACTATGAAGCTGTCGACGATAAGTACGCACCAATACGGGAAAACCTTCTTACCGAAGTACCTTGCAAAAAATCCTGATGATGCTTTTTTATGTTCTGTGTCCTGCATTGTGTTGATTATTAGGTATTTACACCCCCCCCCCGAAAAAATTTCGGCAACACCTCTAAATTCTTTCAAAGTTAATCAAAATTAATCACTTCACCAAAGTTTGTTGCACAATAATCCACTACCATGTAT
>JAGHVP010000257.1 GCA_018064305.1 Candidatus Equibacterium intestinale
CTGTGCTGCCGCCCGCCCTGGGCAAGATCTGCAAGATGTTGGGCGTGCCGGTGGTGACACTTATCTGCCACGGGCACCTCATCAATTCTCCTTTCTGGCGCCTTGGCGACCAGAAAATCAGGACAGAGGCAGCGTTCAGCCTGCTGTTCACTGCGGAACAGGTTAAGGAAATGTCTGTTGACGAGCTGAATGAGGCTCTCACTGAGCGTTTTGCATATGACGATTACACATGGCAGCTTGAAAACCATGTCGAAGTAAAGGATCTCAACCGTGCAAACGGCCTTTACAAGCTTCTCTACCAGTGCCCTCATTGTGGTACAGAGTTCAAGATGAGCTCTGGTGGCACAAGGCTGCGCTGCAACGCATGCGGCAAGGAGTGGAAGTTCACCACCCTGGGGCAGCTGGAGGCTGTTGAAGGTGAGACAGAGTTTGCGCATGTGCCCGACTGGTACGAGTGGGAGAGAGACAATGTCCGCAAGCTGGTAGAGGAAGACACCTACTCGCTTGTGTGCCCCGTGCATGTAAGCTCGCTTCCACACAAGAAGTTCATACCCATCGGACGCGGATTCCTTCGTCACGACAAGGAAGGCTTCCATGTGGAGGTCGACGGCAAATACGGCCACCGCTCTATCGACCGTGCCGTACCGTCTAACTATTCTTGCCATATCGAGTATGAATATCTCCGCAAATACGGTGATGCGCTTGATATAAGCACCAACAACGACACCTGGTTCGTCTATGGAGAGTCAGACGAGTTCTGCCTCACAAAGATAGCCCTGGCAGTGGAGGAACTTTACAAGTTCTACCGCCCGAAACGTGAAAAGAAGCAGGGCACAGAATAATTTTGATAGAAATGAAAAGGACAGCACTCATACTTGCAGCCTGCATCCTGCTTTCCGGATGCGCGTACAGCGGCCATGCTCCTGTTGAGGGAGACGGCACCGTCAGCAGCACCTTCGAGGGAACGGTTGAATTCGACAAGTATTTCACCCCGGAGCGCCTCCGTCTTGACTTTGTATTGGCGGGCGGTTCGCAGGAGCAGCATGCATATCTGCAGGAGATGCACCGCGAATGCGGGTGGGTTGGGCCGCGCAATGGTCTGGTTGACAAGTTCGGCTACGGGCAGTATTGGTTCGAGGCATTCAGCGGCAACGACCTGGTATTCTCGAAAGGGTTCTGCACACTCTTCGAGGAGTGGACCACCACCGCGCAGGCTTCGCAGGTCGAGATGGCTGCCACCCAGACCATCTGGATGCCGTGCCCCAAGGACAGCATCCACGTGGTGCTCTATCAGAGAGCCCGCAAGACAGGCATGTTCAGCAGGTTCTTCGAGTGCGACATAGATCCGCACGACCGCCATATCAATCCCCAGCCAGCCAAGAATTTCAATGTGACGCTTCTGGAACACCACGGCGAGCCGGCAGAGAAGGTGGACCTCCTTTTCATTGCAGAAGGTTATACCGAGGCCGAGATGGACAGGTTCCGCGGTGATGCCGCCCGCTTCACCGAGTATCTCTTCTCTATGGAGCCCTATTCCCACCGCCGCGAAGATTTCAACATCTGGCTGGTAGAGAGCATATCGGAAGAGAGCGGGGTGGACATCCCTCATTTCGACCAGTGGCGCCGTACAGTGTGCAACTCAAGCTTCGACACATTCTACATCGACAGATATCTTACCGTAATGGACCACCGCAGCATTGCCGAGGCAGCTGCGTGCGCACCGTTCGACTGCCTGTTCGTGATAGCCAACGACACCAAAT
>JAGHVP010000169.1 GCA_018064305.1 Candidatus Equibacterium intestinale
GTTCAATACCTGGAGCCCGGCATTGTTGAACTGCTCTTCAATCTCAAGCGCACGGATGCATGTCTCCTTGAACACCCTCATGTCGGTGATCTGTGACCCCACGTGCAGGTGGATTCCAGTGAACTTTATGCTCTGAGACGACTTCAACACACCTACCAGCTCCTGGAAAGCGTGGCGGCTGATGCCGAACTTGTCCTCTTCGTTGCCCGTGGAAATGTATCTGTGGGTTTTTGCATCCACATCAGGATTGACACGCACAGCCACCCTTGCCCTGCATCCCTTCTCCCACGCAAGCTCGTCTATCCTCTCTATCTCCTGTATCGATTCGCAGTTGAAGCAGCCGATGCCGGCATCGAGCGCCAGCAGTATCTCTTCGTCTGTCTTGGCAACACCGGCAAACACTATGCTTTCAGGATCGAACCCCAGCTCGAGCGCCAGGGCAACTTCGCCTCCGCTCACACAGTCGGCTCCCAATCCGAATTCCTTCACAAGCGCCAGAATCCTGCGGTCGGAATTAGCCTTCACCGCATAATGCGCCTTGTAACCGTACTCGTTGGTCTGCTCTTTATAAAGCTCCAGCGTACGGCGGAGCATTGCCATATCGTAGTAGTAGAACGGCGTCCTGATCTGTTTGAATTGCTCTATGGCCTGCTGTGTAATCATTATGGAGTCTTTGGAGCCGCGAATATAATCAAAAAAAGTGAGTTACCTGATTCTTCTCAGGGTTTTGAGGATTTCCTCCCTGAGCGGCTGGGGACACATGTATTTGCGCGAAAGTGCCACTGAAAGCCCCTCGGTGATTTTCTCACGGTTATAACTTCTTGAATACAAGCCAAGTTCACCTGCCACTGCAATCCTCTGCCCGAGAGGGTTGTTTTCATCAAGCACAAACTCCACCATTTCAGGCACTTTCTCGTGTTGGAGGTTGCTTTCGGCAGCATGCTCCGGGAAGATGCCCATCTCGGCGGCAAGACTGGCGGCAAGCTCTCTTATCGAAGCGTCGAAATCTTCAAGTCCAGCCTCTACTCCCTTGACACAGTTGTCGTCGGCGAACTGCGACAGACAGCTGAGCGCCGCCTTGCGCACTATGGGCGAGTGCGACTTCTTCAGCATCCCGAGAAGCTTGTCCGAGCAGCTGGCGCCGCGTGCCAGGGCATCATCTGTCATGGCGTAGACAGATATGAAGTCATCAATCTCTCTCTTCTGGGCATCTGCATTGAAAGTCAACGGCACAGTCTGGTCACCGCGGAGATTGTTGTCGATAGTGCAGATCCATTTGTTCACATGCCCCAGGCGGAGCGTTCCGTCGGGCTGCCTGTCACCGCGTGCCGCAGTGCCGGCCGAGAGGATTTCCTTAACCACCTCATATTTCTTGTCAGGTTCGAGGCCGGCAGTCTCTATGCGGCTTGAATAGATGTCGCAGAAGACATCCTGACGGCCGCGTGACGAAAGTTCGTAAGTGAATGAGCCGTCCAGGGAGTCCCTGCCGCAGAAATTGAAATCAAGCTGGTAGTCGTCGTAGAAGCGGTCTGTTACAATCCATTCCTTCTCTGCAGCACTCTTCGGAGATGAAGCGAGATGAGCGGCACCCTTTACCTTCACCACCGGGATGTCGCCCACGAAGATCACACCTTCAAGCGGGGTCTTCTCTGCGTTTACAGAATAAAGATATCCCCTCACCTGCTCCGGGCGCCTCCATTCGGCGGCATAGATATATGTGCCCAGCCCCTCTTTCTCAAGGGCACTGCGGTATGCCTTCAGCTCCGCCTCACAGTTGTTGTATGTAGCGATGTCAACGAATATCACGTATGACGATGCCGGGTTCTTTATCGAAGGTCTGATCTCCACCAGTTCGGTCCTGCGTCTTGCATCGAGCTGGAATGAAAGTGACATTACGGCTGCCACTGCCAGCATTACTTTATATAACTTCTTCATATTGATTCTAATTATCTTTATCCTCTCAGTTTGTAATGACTCCTGAGC
>JAGHVP010000223.1 GCA_018064305.1 Candidatus Equibacterium intestinale
TACCTGAGTTCCAGAGGAATTCCCCGCTTTCAACAAACACTTTGGCAAGTTCCAGGTCGGGCTTCTCTGTGAATGTCTTCACCTGGAACCCTTCCTTGGCGCTGTCTTCTGCCTTTACTTCCTTATTGTATTGGATATATCCGTAGTTGGTGTTGGGGAAGGTGGGCTTGATGCCTATGGTGAAGAGGCGGTCTTGGCTTGAGGCATAGTCCATCACGGCTCCGATTGTCTCTACAAAATTGTCTTCGCCGATAATTACATGGTCGGAAGGAGCCACTATCACAGTCGCGTCGGGGTCCTTTCGCAGAAGCTTGTAGGTGGCGTATGCAATGCAGGGTGCCGTGTTGCGCTTGAACGGCTCGTATAGAATGTTTTCTGCCGGGATGCCTTCCACGTGACCCTGGATGACGTCACGGTATTTCTCTGCCGTAACCACCAGGATATTCTCTTTCGGAACTATCCTGCTGAAACGGTCGATTGTCATCTGAAGCATCGACTTGCCGGTGCCGAGGATGTCAAGGAACTGCTTGGGCATGTTGCCGCGGCTCATGGGCCAGAAGCGGCTTCCTACGCCGCCTGCCATAATGATGCAATATTTATTTTCCGCCATAATATTTATTACATCCATAAGGGGATGTGAACTATCAAAGATAGCAGAAATAAGACTAAAAAGCAAGAGGGTCCCGAAATTTTATGTGATTACCGTACCATCCATGGTAACAAAGCGCCAATGAGAGCACAAATCTCAGTGAATTGTGAATTAATATTTGACTTTGACTTCGGAGTGCGTTGCACTGTGCAACGATAAGTCAATAGGCGCAAATGGCAAATAATCGCAAGCGAATCAAGAGTTTTTTTGTAAAATATCTTGAAATAGTTACTTTTGCAAGCATATTTGAAATATCATCAATACACCTAATAAAAACTATTTATGAAGCAAGCTTTTAAATGCTTAATTGTCATTGCGATGGCAATGATTGCAGGTCTTTCTGCAAACGCGCAGGTGACCACATCATCAATCGGTGGTAGAATTACTGACGCCCAGGGCCCCGTTCCCGGTGCAGTCGTAACCGCCACTTACACTCCCACAGGTGCGAAGTACTATACCGTATCCGACACAGATGGTTCGTACCGTATCCTCAACATCGTTCCCGGCGGCCCCTACACAGTGGCAGTCGAGGTTCTCGGTTATGCAACAGCAACCACTACCGGCATTCAGACAGTACTTTCAGAGAACTACGTACACAATGTAGTTCTCGAAGAGCAGACACTCACTCTGAACGAGGTTGTAGTATCTGCAGACGGCAAGACATCAAACATGCGTACTGACCGTGCCGGTGCACTTACATCAGTAAGCAGCAAAGAGATAAACATGATGCCTACTGTAAGCCGCAGTATGAACGATATCATGAAACTCACTCCCCAGGCTTCTTACACAACCAACGGTGTGGCTATCGGTGGCGGTAACTACCGCAGTTCATACGTGACCGTGGACGGAGCTTCATTCAACAATATGTTCGGTATCGGTTCCAACCTCCCTGCAGGTGGTGCACCCATCTCATTCGATGCTCTCGACCAGATGGCAATCAGCATCACTCCTTTCGACGTACGTCACTCAGGCTTCACAGGCGGTTCGATCCAGACCACTACCAAGAGCGGTACAAACGAGTTCCATGTATCTGTATATGACTATTTCACAAACCAGGATCTCAAAGGTAAGAAATATGGCACAGAAGGCAATGAGCTCACTCTCACCAACTCACTCGCAAACACAACAGGTGTGAGCGTTTCAGGCCCGATCATCAAGAACAAACTCTTCTTCTTTGCAAACTTCGAGTATGACGCAGACGTTGTTCCCGGTGTAGACCGTCTCGCACGTCCCGATGATAATGCAGAGTGGGGTAAGAGCACACAGTACAACCAGCCTACAGTGGCATTCATGGAGGGTGTAAAGAAAACCCTTGCTGAAAAATACAACTATGATCCCGGCCGCTATGCAGACTACACTGCAAACACACCTGACTGGAAACTCTTCACACGTATCGACTGGAACATCAACAACAACAACCGCCTGACAGCTCGTTTCAGCCACACTGCAAACAAATACTCTTCTGACCCTTCAAGCTCTGTTTCAGGCCTGACAATCGCCAACAAAGCCTACTCAAATACAAGAAAAACAACTGGTAGAACAAGCCCCAACGCGCTCTACTTTGAGAGTAACCGTTACTATCAGGAGCAGAACTACACTTCAGTTGCAGTTGAGCTCAACAGCCGTCTCTTCGAAGGCAAGGGCAACAACCTGTTCCGTGTAACATACGCAAAACAGTATGAGCCCCGCAGCTATGTAGGCAACCTCTTCCCTACAGTGGATATTTTCGACGGCACTACAGGTGATGACGCAAATACTGTAGTTCTCACATCATTCGGTCTCGACCCCTTCACTTACGGTAACCTCCGTGACGTGGCAAACTTCGTGGCTACCGACGAGTTTACATACCAGACAGGCATCCACACTCTCCTCGCAGGTCTTTCATTCGAAAGCAACGTTGCCAAGAACGGTTACATGCAGGGTGGTGCAGGTTACTACAGTTTCTCATCATGGGATGATTTCCTCGCAGAGAAGCCCGCTTCATTCTCTATCATGTATGGTAATAACGAAGACCAGCATCAGGAGTTCCCTACACTGAAATCATATCAGGCATCCCTCTATCTCCAGGACGAGATGAATGTATCTGACAACTTCAAGCTCACTGCAGGTGTCCGTTTCGAATTTCCCTTCTATCCTGACATGAGCTGGAAAGAGAACAAGAAATTCACCGAG
>JAGHVP010000130.1 GCA_018064305.1 Candidatus Equibacterium intestinale
GCTCTTTACCCCCCCCGCGGGCCAGCCGCAACACCCCTCCAGAGCCGGGGGCCAGGCGCAGCTCCCTTCCTGAACCGGGGGCAAACTGCAGCTCCCTTCCAGAACCAGGGGCGAACTGCAGTTCTTTTCCCGAACCGGGCTGCCCGGCAGAGGTAAAAGATGAGGCAGAGGCAGAAGAAGAAGCAACAGCAGCAGCAGTAACTGCCCCCTCTTCATCCCAGGGCCATTCAGCCACCAGTCTGCGTACAAGAGCCAGTGAATTCATAACCTCTTCCATCCTGACCTGGGTTCTTGAATATACATCTCCGTGATGCTTGAGAACCGTGTCATCTGTGCTCTGGTACAGCAGATAAGGGTGGCTCTTGCGGATATCCCTGCAAAGCCCCGACGCACGCGCCGCCATCCCGACAGCACCTGCTTCCAGCGCCTGCCCGTATGCCACTGTTCCAGTCTTTTCCAACCTTGAAAGGACCGAAGGGAAATGGCGCACCTGGCGGCTCATCTGGTCGAAATCCTTTTCAAATGCCTTGAGGGTTTTGAGCAGGTCGGCAGCAAGTTCCTTTGTGAAAGGATACGGTGCCTCGAACGGCCTTACAGAAGTCTTGCCAAGCCTGTTGCCGCACCACTTCTGCATGAAGTTGATGATACGGGTGCGGAGACGGCCGTACACCGCATTGCCAAGCTGGTAGGCGACATCGCCGCAGATAGCGCTGAGGTCACCGGTATGGATGGCAATCCTCTCCAGCTCCAGGGCAAGCATGCGGGCGTAAATGATTCCGCGGTCCGGCTCGAATCCAGACAGGCTCTCGACCACAGAGGCAAATGCCACACTGTGCCCTACTGCCGTGTCTCCGGCAATGTCTTCGGCAAGAAGTGCCTTCTGGTCAAGCCTCGGCAGCGAAACCATAAGCGGCTCTATACCGCGGTGCTGATAGCCGAGCATTATCTCAAGGTTGAGTATCTTCTCTCCTTCGCATGTGAAGCGGAAATGCCCCGGTTCTATGACTCCTGCATGGATCGGCCCCACTCCCACCTCGTGGTGCTCTTCGTCGGCACTCCTGTAGAACGGATAGTCGTCGGGGGCGGTGCGTACAGGCTTGGGCCACCTGTGACCGGTGAAAACAACCTTGAAGTTTTCTGCAATCTCACGCTCGAACCTGTCAACCGCCTCGACCTGGAGCGAAGGTATCTCACTGCCTGAAGCGATATGGCCGAGCACAGCTATTGAAGATGTGTTGTCCTTTGCGATGCACATTATCAGCTGCAGCCCGTCCTGCACCTTGTAGGCGAAATAGTTTACGCAGTGGCACTGGCTGTCGGCAAGCATGGCGCGCACTTCGGCCGCAAACTCGTCCCAGCCTGCAACGGGGATTTCACACAGGCCGCACACCTGGTTGTTTTTGATGTATAATGGATTCATACTAGAAAATCATTGAAGAGGTTGCAGTGATTAGGTTCATCAGGCAGTCGGGGCAGCAATATCCCACATAGATTGCAAGAGCAAACAGCAGGAACTGTGTAAGGCTCTCGGCCCAGCAGATATGCACAGGCTCTACGGCAGCTGTAGACACCTCGCGGGGCAGGAATACAATCTTTATTATGCTCTTCACTATAGCCCAGATAAGCACCGTAAGAAACAATGTTGTTACAATCATTATCCAGAGGTTGCCGGAAGCAATCATTGCGCTGAAGATGCCAATCTCGCTCATGAACATTCCTGAAGGAGGGATGGCTGTGACAGAGAAAAGCCCCAGCAGCAGAACCAGCGCACCTGCAGGATTGAGGTTGAAATAGTCGCCCATATCAGCGGTTAGCTTCGACTTGTAGACCTTGGCAATCTGACCGTTGTGCAGGAAAAGCCCGCACTTCACGAAAGAGTGCATCACAAGGTGCAGAAGGGCGAAAGTAACACCCACACGTCCGAAGCAGAGACCAAGCAGCACAATGGCCGAATGTTCGATGCTCGAGTATGCCAGCATCCTCTTGAAGTTGCCCACACGCACCATATAAGTGGTTGCCACAAAAAGGGTGAGCAGGGCGGCCGCAATCAGCAGCACCCTTCCCCACTGCGCGCATTCACCCATGGAAACCACTGCCCATGCACGGTAGATTCCAACAAAGCCCAGGTTCATCAACACGCTTGAAAGCATCGATGCAGCGGGGCTCGGGGCATTGTCCTTTGCATCGATACCGGCAGTGAACATGGGGAAAAGCCCCATCTTGGCGGTATATCCTGCAAAGATGAAGAGGAATCCGAGACGCGTCCAGCGCGGGTCCATCTCTGCGCTGTGCTGCGCCAGGCTTGCATAGCTGAGGTCGGTGCAGCCGCAGTGCAGCATTGCAAGGCTCCAGAAAAGGATGCCTATGAAGATGAATGTAACGCTTATGGCACACACGAATACATATTTCCACACAGCCTCCAGGGCCAGCTCCTCACGATGATGGTAGATCAGGATGCCGGCGGCAAGAGTGGTGACTTCGGTGAAGACCCATGTCATTGCGATATGGCTTGAGACATAACCCAGGAAAAGCGCGGCCACAAGCATCAGCATTGCACCGAAGTAGACCAGGCGCTCCCATACAGATGCCTTGTAGTCTTTGAAATATATAATCGAATGAATGATGACAGGCAGCAGCACAATGGCCAGCACCGCTGTCATTATCATTGAAAGAGAATCTATATTGAAGTATTGCATATAATACAGGTTATTCTTCAGTGGATTTTTTTTGATGATTTGAAGGAGCGGTTCTCAATCTTTCAGACTTGTAAGTTTCTCAATATCAGTATCCTTGAATACATCTCCGATCTTGCCGGCAAGGAAGCCGAGAAGCAGCACGCTGGCAAAGATGTCGAGCAGCACACCCAGATTCACCAGGAAAGGCATGTTGTTGCCCACCGCCAGCGTCAGGATGAAGACACCGTTTTCAATCACAATGTATCCCATAAGGTGCGACAGCAGCTTGCGGCGCGAACAGATGAAATACAGTCCGAAGAAGATGGCAGAGAGAGCGGCGGCAAAGAACACCCTGCCTATGAGCTCGTCACCAACCACGCCTGACAGCAGGAACGTGCCGGCAACAATGCCCACAGTTATCACAAGTGATGCGAAATGAGGCAGATACGGCTCGGCCTCACGTGTTATCCTGTTTTTGTTGATAAGGTGGAAGAGCAGCATAGGCACCGCCACAGACTTGAAGAGCAGCGTCTCCACGGCAATCCAAACGAGGTTTGCCACAGTTATGTCGCTAAGCTGCACCAGCGAGATTGCAAAGAGCAGAAGCCCCTGTATCAGCAGGATCTTTACATAATTCCTCATGCGGTTGGCCACCGCCATCGAGAAAAGAGTGATGATGAAAAGTATCAGCAGTATCTCTTTCATAGGCTTCTACAGATTGACGATTGTGAAAAGGATGATGAACGCGGCGGCGCTGAGCGAGAAGATGAACTCGGGGTTGTGGTTCATCCTGAAGCGCGCCATGAACGACTCTGTAAGACCGATTGCCACAGCGCAGAGAACCTGCACCAAAGCGAATATTCCAACAGAGCAGGCAGTGCTGCCGCACAGGAAGAGATTGGCTATGACTGCACCGTACATTGCAAATTTGAGGTAACCTGTGCTGAGGATCAGACCGAGGTCGAAACCGCTGTTGTCCAGAATCATAACCTCGTGGATCATGGTGAGCTCAAGGTGTGTCTTGGGGTCGTCTATGGGCAGACGGCTGTTTTCTATCATAGATACCAGGAGAAGCAGCACCGCCATCACCAGCGCCGCACCGAAGCCGAAGAAGCTTCCGTAAGTCTGGAGCGATGCGAAGATTCCTGAAAATGAAGTGTTGCCGGTTATCAGCGCCAGGCTGCCCATGATCAGGAAGAAGGCAGGCTCGGCAAGCATCGAGTAGAAGCTCTCGCGGGATGCGCCCATTCCCTCGAAGCTGCTGGCAGTGTCAAGCGCGGCTATGATGCAGAAGAACTTGCCCAGCGAAAGGACGTATGCGAAGAAGACGAAATCGCCCTCGAAGCTGATGAGTCCCGGACGGCTGCCGAACGGAATGCATGCCACGGCCATCAGCACTGAAGCCATGTACACCAGCGGTGCAACCCTGAAGATGACAGTGGATGAGGTGCTGTACACGGTCCCTTTCCTGAAGAGGCGGACCACATCCTTGAGCGGCTGGAATATGCCGGGGCCGCGGCGGCCTGCGCAGACACTTTTGGTCCGCACTATTATGCCGCTGAAAAACAATGCGGCAGCGAATATCAGAAGTATGCTTAACATAATGCCATGGTCAAGAGTATTGTGACTACGATGAATACGATGCCATACAGGATGTATGACTGGA
Source organism: Candidatus Equibacterium intestinale (assembly GCA_018064305.1). Taxonomy (GTDB): domain Bacteria; phylum Bacteroidota; class Bacteroidia; order Bacteroidales; family UBA932; genus Equibacterium; species Equibacterium intestinale. The sequence goes on from JAGHVP010000130.1 coordinate 4,342, forward strand.
GGCGGCCGTTCTGCAGGAACGCGAACCTCTCTGTGAAGCGGATGTATGAGGCTGCAGCCTTGTCAATGAATCCGCTTTTGAGTATCCCTTTGAATGTCTGGGAATAAGTCTTTACGAAAGAGGTTGCGGTGTACTGCAGCTTTGAAGAAGGTACGGTGTATCCGCAGCCCCAAGTCTCCCCTTCCGAAACGGGCTTGCGGCGGGTGGCAAGGCGGCGCACGAGAGCAAGCAGCAGCACCACTGCAATCAGGCAGGCCGAAGCTATGCCGATGGTTGAGACAGTGCCGGACAGGGCCACGCTCCTGCAGCCGAGCTCAGGCAGGATATTGTTTATCAGGCCGACATAGAACCCCGGGCAGAGCCCCACCGAAAGCATCAGTGCGGCAAGAACTGCCAGAGGCACGCTGCGCAGAGCTCCGAATTCTTTCATCTCTGGAAGCTCACTGCGGCTTTCACCAAGGAACACGATGCCGAAAGCCTTTGTGAAACAGAGGATTGCAAGGCCGCCTATAAGCACCAGCGCCACTATCGAGGCAGTGATGCCGAGCTGGCTTAAAGCGGGCATCTGCCCCAGCGAGTCGAAGAGACCGAGATATATAAGAAGCTCAGAAACAAAGCCGTTCATGGGAGGCAGACCGCAGATTGCCACTGCTGCAATAAGGAAATAGAACCCTGTGAGAGGCAGGCGGCGGAACAGCCCGCCAAGTTGCTCTACATTCAGAGTGTGGGCTGCCTGATAGACATTGCCGGCCGTGAAGAAAAGCGAAGATTTGAACAGCGCGTGGTTCAGAGTGTGCATCAGGGCGCCCGCAAATGCAAGCGAGGCCACCGTGGGAAGCCCCATCCCCTTTGCCATGCAGCCCAGGCCTATTCCTATGCCGATGATGCCGATATTCTCTATGCTGTGGTATGCAAGCAGCTTCTTGAGGTTGTGCTGCACAATAGCCATCATCACACCGTAGAGACCGCTCACTGCAGCCACCGCAAGGATAATCTTGCCGGCTGTGGCGAAATTGATTTCAAAGAGAGTGATGGCACGGAAGATTCCGTAGATACCTATCTTTATTATGACGCCCGACATCACCCCGGAAATATGTGCCGGAGCGGCCGGATGAGCCACTGGCAGCCAGGTGTGGAACGGCACGAAGCCGGCCTTCACCGCAAAACCCGCGCAGATAAGTGCGAAAGGCCACCCGCAGGTGCCAGGATTGGCTGTGCTGCAGGCCTTTATGGCTGCAAAGTCAAATGACCCGGTTTTGTCATACATCATAAGGAAGCCGATGGTAAGCAGCACCACGCTGATGTGCGACTGGATGAAGAAGTTGATGCCGGCCTTGATGGTTTCGGGCTTCCAGCTTTCGAAGATGATCAGGAAGAAGCTGCCGAGGGCCATTATCTCCCATGCCACCAGGAATGCCACTGCGTTTGAAATCATGGGAAGGGCCAGCATGGAAGCAAACACGGCGGCGTAGTTAAGGACATGGAGCCTGAGTTCGCGCTTATGGCTGCGGTATGCTTTCAGGTAGTCTGCTCCGTAGAATGCGCCGGCCGTGAAGACAATTACAATGATTGCCATGAACCAAAGCGAAAGGGCGTCTGGAGCGGTGTAGAAAAGATTTGTCATAGATAAGTTTTCCAAACAGGCCGCAAAATTAGCATTTATGATGGTATTTTTGATAAATTTGCGCTGTAAAAAACGTTTTTAACCGTTTATAAATGTATATATGCGAATAGATATCCTCACCGCAGTGCCGCAGCTGCTTGAAAGCCCGCTCAACTACTCCATCATCCAGAGAGCAAAGGACAAAGGTCTTGTTGAGATCCATATCCACAACATCCACGACTACGGCTCAGGCAACTACAAGGCAATCGACGACTACGCGTTCGGCGGAGATGCCGGCATGGTGATGAAGATAGAGCCCATCTACAACCTCATCACAGAGCTGCAGGGCCAGCGTCACTACGACGAGATCATCTACACTTCGCCCGACGGCGAGATTCTTGACCAGGGCATTGCAAACTCGCTTTCCTGCCTTGAAAACATAATTATTCTATGCGGTCACTACAAGGGCATTGACCACCGTATCCGCGAGCATCTCATCACCCGCGAAATATCTGTGGGCGACTATGTGCTCAGCGGCGGAGAGATTCCCGCAGCCATCATAGTGGATGCTCTGGTGCGTCTGATTCCGGGTGCAATCGGCGACGAAACCTCTGCCCTCAGCGACTCTTTCCAGGACAACCTGCTGTCACCTCCGGTATACACACGTCCCGCCGATTTCAATGGATGGAAAGTGCCCGACGTTCTGCTCAGCGGCAACCCCAAGCTCATAAAGGAGTGGCAGGACACTCAGGCGATAGAGCGTACACGCGCACTCAGGCCCCACCTGCTTGAAAAGGATTAGTGCTGTCACGCTAATTCCGAACTGATATGGAGCCCGGCACCGACAGATTCGCAATCACAGACTTTCCGGTGGAGGAACTGCATTCCTTCACGGGGCAGGATTTCCTGGAGATTGCAGTGCTTATGAAAGTGCTGAGCCCGACATGTTCGTTTGACAAAGCCGCCCTTGAGGCAGTTATGGCAGACCCGTCAAGCCATCTGTTTGTGATGCGCCACTCCGGAGCAGTTAAGACCGAGCCAGGCATTGTTGCAAACGACGACGCCGGTGCAGTTAAGACCGCGCCAGGCATTGTTGCAAACGGCGACGCCGGCCCGGTTCACAGGCCCGGCCGCATCATAGGATGCTGCACGATATGCCTTTTCGCATCCCCCACCTGGTTGAAGGCATCGCTCGAGGATGTTGCGGTACTCACTTTCTTCCAGGGGCACGGACTCGGCCGGCTGCTGGTTGAAAATTCTCTCTGGATGGTGCGCAGCATGGTCAGCCAAAAGGCCATTGAAGAAGGGCTGCCTCGGGATTCGCAGCAGGAGCAACAGGAGCCGCAGGCAAAGCAGGAGCAGCATCAGAGATTCTCATGGAAACTAGGTGCTTGCCGCCAGAAGCCTGACATCCAGCCGAAGATCCATGTCCAGCTTACGTCCAAGCCGCAACGCAAGGCCGCAAACGCTCTCTACCTTTCGCTCGGATTCACGCAGAAAGAGACCAACGTCTACGTTTTGGACATCTAGCCGGTTCCAGCCGGCATTTCTGCCGCACTTTTCGTGGCAACGGGCAAGTTTCAGCGGCAATAACCGCCATTCTTGCTGCAGTTTGACTGCTCCGGGCACGATTATGCGGCATATTTGACGTGTGTATCCAAGTGTATTCACGTTTTTGCTTCTAGCAGTGGTACTTTGAGGTACCGCTAGAACAAAATCTTACGCTGGCAGCAACCATGATGGCATTGCTGCCGCACTTTTCGTGGCAACGGGCAAGTTTCAGCGGCAATAACCGCCATTCTTGCTGCAGTCATGCTGACCGCTGGTTCATCGACTCTGTTCGGGGGAGCGTTGCCATCAAATCGCCCCGATTTCATATCTGTACCCTCAAACTGGGTTATTATTCCCTCATAATACCCCGATGTCATTATCTGGCAGCAATCTGACTGCATTTCTGCCGCACTTTTCGTGGCAACGGGCAAGTTTCAGCGGCAATAACCGCCATTCTTGCTGCAGTTTGACTGCTCCGAACTCGATTCTGCGGCATATTTGACGTGTGTATTCAAGTGAATTTACGTTTTTGCTTCTAGCGGTAGTACTTTGGGGTACCGCTAGAACAAAATCTTATGCTGGCAGCAATTGGTGATGACATTTCCGCTTCGCTCCATCCCCCCGCACGCAGCTTTCGTCCCGCTTGGGCTGCGCGGCCAGTGCAGTGCAGGAGGGGGCGCTCTCTTCGCTGACGCTCAGGCGCTAGCTTA
>JAGHVP010000110.1 GCA_018064305.1 Candidatus Equibacterium intestinale
GCCTGAATGTAAGCTGCAATGAATTTTAAAAAACCCAACTCCAGGGTGGATATGCGGCATCCGGAAAGAAACTCAGCCAGGTTGCCGGTCGTGAAGTCGAAATATTACTTAACACCATTGATGATAAGTGTGGGCTCACCTTTCTTCACTGAGAATGCCTGCTTGTTCATGACAGCAGGTGTGGCGGCACTGGTGGCTGTGATTGTTACAACCTTGTCTTCTCCAAACCTTCCGAATGTTACAAGTCCGTCGGCATCGACTGTGGCGATGTCTGTGTCGCTGCTGCTCCAGGTGATACGCTTGTCTGAAGCATTCTCAGGCAGCACGGTGGCATTCAGCTGGTAGGTTGAACCTGATTCTACAGTAATGACCGGGGTGTCGCTGTCAATCTTTACGGAAGTGATGACTGTATGCTCGACCGTCACTGTGCAGGCGGCTGTGAAACCGTCGCATGAAACCATCACCACTGCCTTGCCGACACCCTTTGCCGTGATCTTGCCGGAATTGTCAACTTCCACAATCTCTGGATTGCCGCAACTCCATTCCACTTCTCCTGCCGTGGCGTTGGAAGGTGTCAGGATTGCCTTGAGCTGCACCTGGTCGGGATAATGTATAGTGAGTGATGTCTTGTCGACCGATATTGCTTCGAGAGGTATTTCGGCTGCCTTCACATCCACTGACGCAGTGGCGGCAAGACCTCCGTCAACCGTTATTGCTGAAATGGTTGCATGTCCGGCTGAGACGGCTGTGACAACTCCGTATGAATCTACCGAAGCCACGCTGCTGTCGCTGCTCTCGAACCTTACTGCAGGATTGTCTGCACCGGCAGGCAGGACTGTGGCGGTAATCCGTGCTGTGCCGCCCTCTATGAGAGAGAGTGATGTCTTGTCGAGCGTGATATCAGTCACGTGGATGAATTCCGGAATGACTGTCACATGGCACGATGCTGTGCGCGCCCCGTCGGCAGTCTTGACAGTTATTGTGGCAGAGCCGGTGCTGCGGGCGGTTACTGTGCCGTCGGCCGAGACAGAGGCCACATCCTCATTGTCGGAATATATCACGTAGTTGAGGTTTGTGGCGTCGGAAGGTGTGAAAACAATTTCCAGACGGGTTGTATGACCTTCGCGCAGAGTCACTTCATCAGGGGTGAGGGCAATATTTCTGACGCCTGTCGGGGTGGCTTCCACAGTGATGCTGCACGTACCTTCGTATTCTCCTTCGGCAGATACAGCCTTCAGGGTTGTGTGCCCTTCCGCAAGCGCGGTAATCAATCCTTCCGGAGTGATATCGGCAACCGAAGGGTCTTCTACAGCCCAGATTATCCCGCGGTTGTCGGCATTGGCAGGCTCTATCCTCGCTGCTGCGGCGTAGACGTCACCGGCGTATATTACGATGTCATCATCAAGCATTGTCAGGCCTGTGACCGGCACTGCCACATGTTTGACAGTCACCACGCAGCTGTCTTTCACACCGCCGTCCAGGGCTGTGGCGTAGATCACTGCTTCTCCAGGCTTGATTGCATTCACCACGCCGTCCCCGCCGACTGTTGCAATGCTGCTGTCAGAGCTGCTCCAGACGAATGCCGGATTATCAGCATCCCCGGGCGAAACTGTTGCCGAGAGTGCGCCAGCAGTGCCTTCGTCCAGCTCCAACGTGCTGTGGCTCAAGGTTATGTCAGTGACATGGACTGCCACATGGAACACTGTCACCAGACAGTAGGCCGTGAATCCACCTTCCACGGTGGTTGCTGTGATTACGGCCTGTCCTTCTTTCATACCTGTCACTGTACCGTCGCTGCCGATTGTTGCGACATCATTGTTGCTGCTTTTGTATGAGATGCTTCTGTTATCTGCATTTTCGGGGGATACGGTGGCTGAGACACTGCCGGTATGCCCCTCTTCGATGCTGAGCTCTGTTTTGTCTATCTTTATCCCGAATACATACACCGGTACCTGCGGGTCATCCGGGTCTGTACCGGGGTCGTCCGAAGGGTCGTCTGCCGGGTCAACCTTCTTTGCAGACACTGTCACCCTGCAGGTTACTGAACAGTCTCCTGCAGATGCAGTTATATCGGTTTCTCCTTCAGATACCGGTGTAACCATCCCTTCGTGTGACACTGTTGCAACGTCGGGATTGCTTGATGTCCATGATATCAACACGTCCGCTTCTTCAGGCACCACCGATACATGCAGGCCCAGAGGGGTGTCTCCTTCGGTGAGCCTTACCCATGTCTGCTGAAAACACAACTCCCGCAGCGCCGCTTCTTCGGGCTTGCAGGAGAATGTGAGACACGCACAGATGAGGAGTATGATATACGGCAGGTTCTTTCGCATCTAGTTCAATTTGAATACGTATGTAATTGTGCCCTCCTGAGATTCGGGGGCGTCGCGGCTCACGTTGAACTGCGCCTTGAGCGCGGCGTGCTTGGCTGCCTGCCAGAGAGCCTGGTCTGTGACAGTGGTGCCTTTTGCACCAGGAACTGCCTTGAACACCTTGCCGTCCTGGTTTACAAGGATCTGTACCACCACGCGGCCTTCCTTCTGGATGTTGTAGGCGGGAAGGGGAAGGGAACCCATGATGGTTCTTCCGGCGAGTTTGGCTGAAGGTGTGCCTTCTGGATTGCCGTTTTTGGTATTGCCGTCGGAATGTCCTGCCTTGAGCGCCTCGCTCACCTTTTCGGCAGCCTGTGCGGCAAGCGTGTCTTTGTCGGAATTCTGTGCGGAAGAGAAGAGGGCGCGCTTGTTTATCTCTTTCTCGCGCGGCGGTTCGGGTACTTCGACATCACCTTTGTCGCCGACTGTGGCCTCTTCGCTCACATTTTCGCGCTTCGCAACAGTAGCCGACTCTGATTTCTGCACCAGTTTCACCGGCTCCCGGGGCTTCGGCTCTGTCGAGCGCGGCTCTATGCCGGCGGCAACTTCAATCTTCTGCGGCTCGGGCGGCGGGGCGATCTCGTCTTCCGGCTCGACAAGGATTTCTGTCTCATTGTGGAGTGCGTTGACAGAAATTGAAGAGTATGAACAGAGCAGGAACGCGAACACGACAAACCCTGCCGCGGACATTGTCCCGACAAACTTCGATTTGCTCTCGTATTCGCGCATAATCTGATATTATTCTATTCGGGTGAAGTGGCCATTATGACCTTGTAATGGTTATGCTTTGCAATGTTCATCACTGCAACCACCTCCTTGATGGGGACTGTCTCGTCGGCGTAGATGCTGAATGTGGGGTCGTCCTCTTCATCGAGCAGGTTGCGGAGCTCACCCTCTATCTGGTCGAACTTGACAGGGGTTGAGTCGCCGTTGATATGATATGTGACGCGGTTCTGTGCAGGATAATGCTTGATGGAGACTGTTGCCATAGGCTTGGCAGACACCTGGCCCGTGCTCTTGGGAAGCAGAAGCTTCAGGGCGTTGGGGTTTACAAGTGTCGAAGTCACCAGGAAGAAGATCAGCAGCAGGAACACGATGTCGGTCATTGACGACATCGAGAAGCTTGCGTCTACCTTGGATGTTCTTTTGAGTGCCATTTCTATGAATTAGTCAATTGTAATGGAATCGTTGTTCTTGCTCTCGAGGGCGTCCATGAACTCGATGGTGCTGTTCTCCATCTTGTACACTACGTCAGACACGCGTGATGTGAGGAAGTTGTATCCGAAGTATGCGATGATACCCACGATAAGACCGCCCACGGTTGTGATCATGGCTGTGTAGATACCGCCTGACAGGAGGGTGATGTCGATATTGTTGCCTGCCTGTGACATGTTGAAGAATGCCTGGACCATACCCATTACGGTACCGAGGAATCCGATCATCGGGGCACCGCCGGCGATTGATGCAAGTACGGGAAGCCCTTTCTCAAGGCGTGCGATTTCAACGTTTCCCACGTTCTCCACTGATGCGCGGATGTCTTCAAGGGGACGGCCCATACGGTCGATACCCTTTTCAATCATGCGTGCAACGGGTGAGTCGCTTTTCTTGCAGAGTGCCTGGGCAGATTTCTTCTTGCCGTCCTGAAGGTAGTCTGTGATGTCTTTGATGAAGTTCTTGTCGATCTTGGCTGCGTGGTTGATGGCGTAGAGCCTTTCTGCGAAGACATAGATTGCAACAACAGAAAGGATTGCCAGGACAATCATAAGCCAGCCACCTTTTGTGGCAAGTCCGAGAAGTGAGAATGATGCATCGGGAGCAACTTCGGCTGCAACCTCATTGAGTGCCTCTGCTGCTTCCTCTGAAGCCTGAAGGAGTGAGAATAGTAACATTTTGAATTAGTATGATTTGATTTTTTTGTTGCAAATTAACGAGAAAAAGATGAAATAGGCAAAAGCTCGTAAGGATATTCTATCCTGCAGAGCAGAAGAGGCTCTCCCGGCACCGACTGTCCGGCAGCGCAGCGGTCGCCGGCCTCGAGGATTGAAGGGATCTCTTCAACTGCAGTACGGCCGCGCCCTACATCAATAAGCGTGCCTACAATGGCCCTGACCATGTTGCGCAGGAATCTGTTGGCGCTGATTTCGAATTCGAGATGGCTGCTGTCAAGGGCGGTCCAGCGGGCCTTCGTGAGAGTGCAGACAGAGTTGGTGTTGTCTGAGCCCACCTTCTCGAAGCTCGAGAAGTCGCGTGTGCCGAGCAGCAGGGCGGCCGCCTCGTTCATTTTATCGATGTCAAGGGGGAATTTGCAGTAGTATGAATGATACGCAAACGGGTCTTTTGCTGTGTGGACCCTGTACCGGTAGGTGCGTGATGTGGCGTCAAACCGCGCATGTGCCTCAGGAGCCACTCTGGCAATGAAATTGACTGCTATGTCATGCGGCAGGATGGCATTCATTTTGCATACGAGCGCCCCGGCTTCGGCGATGTCAGTCTCTGTGTCGAAATGGGCGGTATAGTCCGTGGCACTCACTCCGGTATCGGTGCGGCCGGCGCCCGTCACGGCGGTCCTGCATCCCAGGGCAATCGAAAGTGCATTCTCAAGAGTTTCCTGAACACTGGTTGCATTGGGCTGTTTTTGCCATCCGCTGTAATGTTCGCCGTTATATGTGATGGAAATAAAGAACCTCATTGAGAAAAATTGCTACATTTGTAGATTATAATATAGGCAAAAATACAAAACATTTTGATATGGATAGTGAAAACATCAAAGAATTAAACGAGCGTATCCAGAAGGAGAGCCAGTTCGTGGACATCATCCAGATGGAGATGGGCAAGGTGATCGTGGGCCAGAAGAACCTGGTGGAGAATCTGCTCATCGGCCTGCTGGCCAACGGACATATCCTGCTCGAAGGTGTGCCCGGCCTTGCAAAGACGCTTGCAATCAACACTCTGGCATCAGTGGTTGACGCCAAGTTCAGCCGTATTCAGTTCACCCCAGACCTGCTTCCTGCAGATGTCATAGGTACACTGATCTACAGCCAGAAGAGCGAACAGTTCCAGATCAAGAAAGGTCCCATCTTCGCCAACTTCATCCTGGCAGATGAGATCAACCGTTCACCCGCAAAAGTTCAGTCGGCACTGCTCGAGGCCATGCAGGAGCGTCAGGTCACAATCGGTGACGAGAGCTTCCGCCTTCCCGAGCCTTTCCTGGTGATGGCCACCCAGAACCCTATCGAGCAGGAGGGCACATATCCTCTGCCCGAGGCGCAGGTAGACCGTTTCATGCTCAAGGTGGTGGTGAAATACCCCAAGAAAGAGGAAGAGAAGCAGATCGTGAGGATGAACAACACCGGTGCAGGTGTTCCCAAGCTCAACCCCGTGCTCAAGCCCGAGGATATAATCCGTGCCCGCGAGGTTGTCCGCGACGTGTATATGGATGAAAAGATCGAGAAATATATCGTCGACATCGTGTTTGCAACCCGTAATCCCGAGGAGTACGGTCTGCAGAAGCTCAGCAATATGATTGCATACGGTGGTTCTCCACGTGCAAGCATCTCACTCTCGATGGCTTCGAAGGCATACGCATTCATCCACCGCCGCGGATATGTCATCCCCGAGGATGTACGCGCCGTATGCTATGAGGTGCTCCGCCACCGTATCGGCCTCACATACGAGGCAGAAGCCGAGAATGTCACCACAGAGCAGATTATCAGCGAAATCCTTAATGCAGTAGAGGTGCCGTAGCAGACAGCGTATGGACAGCAACGAGTTGTTAAAGAAAGTAAGGAAGATAGAGATCAAGACCAGGTCCCTGTCGCACCAGATGTTTGCGGGTGAATACCACAGCGCCTTCAAGGGGCGTGGTATGACATTCTCCGAAGTCCGCGAATACCAGTACGGCGACGATGTGCGCAATATGGACTGGAATGTCACGGCCCGCCTGCGCGCACCTTACGTGAAGGTGTTCGAGGAAGAGCGCGAGCTTACGGTGGTGCTGCTGGTGGATGTCAGCTCTTCACGCTCTTTCGGAACCACAACCTGCCTGAAGAGAGACCTGATGGCAGAGGTTGCGGCCGTGCTTTCTTTCTCTGCATCACTCAACAACGACAAGGTGGGTGCTCTGTTCTTCAGCAACAAGGTAGAGAAGTTCATCCCTCCCAAGAAGGGGCGCAGCCACCTGCTGCACATCATCAGGGAGCTGGTGGAGTTCAAGCCTGAAGAAGATGGCACCGACATCTCCGAAGCATTGAGATATCTTACCAATGCACTCAAGAAGCGCTGCAACGCATTCCTCCTCTCTGATATGATGGACCTTGACGAGGCAGGCCACCCCAGATATGAGGATGCCCTCAAGATTGCAGCAAACCGCCACGACATCTCGGTTGTGGGCATCTATGACCCGCGCGAGGAATCGATCCCCAATGTGGGGCTGGTGAGGGTGCGTGATGCCGAGACCGGAGCCGCAGTGTGGGTCGACACCTCTTCCAAGGCGATGCGCAAGGCCTACGAGGCGCGCCACCGCGCTTTCGAGCGGGAGACAAAGGCCCTGCTCAACAAATACAGGAACGACAATGTCCGCATCGCAACCACCCAGGACAAACTCAAAGCGCACACCA
>JAGHVP010000102.1 GCA_018064305.1 Candidatus Equibacterium intestinale
GCAGGAGTCATGACATGTGCGCTTACAGTGACAGGTACAATTGTACCGCTTACTGCAGAAGCACTACGGGTGATCACACCTTCCGCAGATACGCTTGCTGCCTCGCCGAACTCAGCGGGAATCGAATATGCCCACTGTACGTCAAAGCCATATTTTGTAGCATTGCCGATGACGGGGTCGCGGAGAGCCAACTTGCTGCCGAGATCATATGAATCGGCAAGTTTTGCCACGGGCTCTGCAGATTCTGTATCTGTGGGAGCGCCTGTGAAAGCAAGGGGTATATAATTGAATTCATCATTCTTGAAGTATATGTATGCCTCGAAGGGTTCGAATTTCACAATGCATCCGTCTGATACGATTGCTTCGCTGCCGCGGCCGTTGGTTGATGCCTCGAGGTTGATCATGAGTGCTTGAGTGAGGCCCATTGCATCCAGATACTTGCCGGCAACACTGTTCACATAGTTGTTGATGGTAGTAAAATCGGCACCGTCGTCACCATAACGGTTATATTGATTATACTTGCGGATGAACTCCAGGGGAGTGTAGCCCATTGCCTTGAAGAAAGAAGTGTTGGCAGTGAGAGTGAGCTCGTCTTTCTTGTTAAACCTGGTTTTACCACTGATTGTAACAGCGTTGTCGCGGTTCTCACCACCCACCTTGGTGATGTTGATGCCGTGCTCGAGGATGCTGAACTTATAGTTTGCAAGTGATGCACCCATAGGGATCACACGGTATGTGATGTCAATGGGAGTGGTAGGCACGAAATCAAGATATGCGTGGTTTTCAACATTATCAAAACATTCATGCATATATTCGCAAAGGATTTTCACACCGTCAAGGATGTCGCCGGGGTCTGCCAGATGGAGTTCATCTTTGGTCCACTGCCAGTTGAATGCAGCACTGTTTGCATCAAAGCATTCATTATAGTCGGGATCGTCAGTCATACCAAGAGCACCGAGGTATGTGGCATAAGCAATACCGAAGAGCCAGCGGCCGAAGCCTGAGTAGTTTGACCTTGGATAGCCGAACTGCTCTATACCACCCTGCCAGTTGAAGTCTTTCAAACGGGGATTGCTGAGGTTGCCTGTCATCACAGCTATGGCGATGTTGGGGTTGATCATATAGTATGAAGTGACATAAGGAAGTCCCCATGTTGCAGACCAGTTTGTGGGATATACTGCGAATCCGCGGAGTTCAGATGTGAAGCTGATTTCGAAATAGTCTTCATCCTCATAGCCCTGGACGCCGAAAAGCATCAGGACATCGTCTTCCCAGACGGCTGTCAGGCCAGAACCTGCAGAGCCGCCTTCAGCAGATGTTTTCCATTCCATGTCAGTTACAGTCTCTGCGCCGGTTGTACCGTCGACCTTGATCCATTTACCGAAGTTGGCAGACTTGCTGTCGGTGCATGGTTTGTAATAATCACCGTTTTCAGCATGTGCGGAAATACCCTGGTCGACACCGTCGATTGCCCAGTTGCCGGCATCGTTGATGGTAACAACAGAGCCGGGAGCACCGTTTTCGCCATTCTTTCCGTCTTTGCCGGAAGTGATTTCATACTGCTTGTTGTCGCTCATCTTGATAACGATACCGTTGTCTGTCTTGTCGACAGATGTCACCACAGCACCGCCTGCAATGGAGCTTTGAATAGATTCAACCTTAGTCTTGAGGTCTTTTACATCGTTCTGCAGCTCTTCGATATCTGCAGTGAAATCCTTCGCACAAGAAGAGAGCAGCAATGCTGCAAGGGCCATACCGGCCAGAATTGTTTTTTTCATTTGAGAAAGGGTTAATATTAATGATAAATGATTACTGATTATTCGGCTACCTGGAGGTAATATCTACCTGCACTTACAGGGGTATAACTGCCGTTTGAAGGAGTCAGGACTTTGGCGGTTACATCCACGTAGAACAGCCCGCCAAGCTGGGTAATATCCGCGCCATCCTGCAGATTGAGCACTCCGTCCTCTATTTCAAGCACATCAGCCGCCTCACCGGGCACTGCATATTCCCAAGCCACTTCGAAGCCAACCTTCTCGGCTGTTCCTATCATCTGGTCGCGGAGCATGAAAACCTTGTTCAAATCCAGCGTCCCGTTGAAAGTAGCAACTGCATTCTGTGAATGAGTATCACCGGGCGCATCAGTGAATGCAAGGGGAACATAGTTGAAATCGGCGTCTTTATAATAGATGTAGGGCTCGAACGGCTCGAAGTTCAGGAGGCATTCGTTCGACACGATTGCATCGGCGCCCTTGCCGTTAGTGGAAGCCTCGAGGTTGAATACAAGCCCCTGGGCGAGACCTGCAGCTTCAAAATACTTGGGAGCGACTCCGTTGATGTAATTGTTCGATGCTGTGAAATAGCCCGTGCCGTCGTCGTACTGGTTGTATTTCAAATATTTTCTGAGGAACTCCACAGGTGTGCATGACTGGGCCTTGAGAAAGTTTGTGGTGGATTCGACTGTAAGTTCGTCCCTCTTGTACCTGGGAGCACCTGAAACTGTGATTG
>JAGHVP010000115.1 GCA_018064305.1 Candidatus Equibacterium intestinale
GCAGGCGGAACAGTGGTAAGGCTTCCTGAAATCACTGAAGGATTAGACTCGATTGTATATCCTGCAGCAGCCTCGCTCGACGGCAGGCTCGCCCCGGCATCCGTCCCGGCAGAGGTAAGCGGTGCAATCACTGCCGCCCTCTCCGGACGCGAAGAGTTCATACCGGCCAAGCCGGAAATCGTTTTCGGCAAGCTCATCCGCGACGGGTACACAGTATATGTGGTGGTGAATGCTTCTGAATGCAGCTACGACGGAAAGCTCTGCGGCACCGGCAAAGGCAGCTGGACGCTCCTTGACCCCGACAGCGGCCGGATAAGCCGCACCCGCACCGAAAAGTTCATTGAAGGCCCCTGCATCAAGCTCTCGATGGAACCTTATCAGACTGTTGTACTTATGGGACGGTAACTGTACGGGCCGGGCAGCTTACTGCTGTACCTTGTCCAGACCGAAGATGCTGTAGATGGTATCGATCAGATACTCTGTGGGGGCATCCTTCAGAATCACTTTCTTGTCTTTGTCAAGAAGATAGACAGAAGGGATGGCGCGCAGGTTATACAGCGGCACACCGTTTATCACATGGAGATGGTCATAGCCGTTGAGCCAGTTGCGCGGATAGATGGGCGCATATTTTATCCATTCTCCAAGATCTTCATCGGGATATACATTAGCAACTGTCAGGCGGTTGGCGGCAATCAGGTCGTCGATGCCGGGAACCTGCTGGAGAGCTTCCATCACCTCGCGGCAGTTGGGACAGCCGGGATTGCTGAAGAATATGATGGTGTAGTCGCTCTTTATGCCGTAAAGTGAAGCGGGATGGCCGTTCTGCAGGGTGAATTCGAAGTCAGCTGCAGGCTCGCCCAGACGGTTCAGGCTGAAACTGGGCAGCTTGGCCTCGGCGGCAGCCTTTTCCTCTTCTGTTGAAACGGGGCTTGCAATTATTTTCTGAAGCAGAGGGAGGCAGTATTCTTCGTTGCGGTAGGGAGAATTCACATCCCCGAATGTAAGATCGTATATTTCTGTCGCCTTCTTCCAGAGAGTGCCTTCTGGATTGGCCAGCTGAGCCTTTTCAAGCTTGCCGAGCAGAGTTGCACATGATGCCCACGCCTTTTCTTTATCAACTCCACGGAGAAAGATGGCGTAGCGGTACATTGCATCGCTGAACACTTCATTGGTGAAACCACCTATGAGTGATGTGTCCTGGGCACCCGGGCGCTCTTCATTGAAGAAAGAATCCCAGTAGTGCTTTACGAGGTAATCGAATATCTCCTGCTGCCCAGTTACGACAGAAGGTATTTCAGGCATTGCAAACTGATTTGCAGGTGCTGAAGCAGAAGAGGCTCCGCCTTTGCAGGAGCACACTGCCAGCATCACACAGACCGAAACGGCAATAATCTTTATTGTTTTCATGACTAACCTACCAGCCAGACCATTACGTGGCCTTCGAACACCATATATTCCAGTTCGAACTCCATCTCCATGCCGTCTTTGTGTGTGAATACGGCATCGAGGGTTCCTTCGTCGTGAGGGGTGAACTTGTCAATCTCTATCTGCTCGGCAAAGTCCACACCCATCAGGGACATTCTCTTGTAGATGGCCTCCTTTGCGCACCAGATGATGGCAAGCTGCCTGTTGCGGTTCTCATCCTTTTCGCTTAGGTCGTCGATTTCATCCTCGCTCAGGACCTTCTTCTCAACGGCAGCGAAGTTACGGTTCAGCGACTCTATGTCGATACCGAGATACTCGTCGCGGTGGGTGATTATGGCCACAAAGCGGTTGGTGTGGGAAATGCTTATCTCCTGCGCTGAATTGTGCAGGAAGGGACGGCCGTTGTCGTGGTGGCCCAGATATACCTTTTCATCGAAGATTTCGCCAAGAAGGGCGCGTACGGCAAGCTTCTCCTTGCGGCGTGCTTCGCTGGAGATCATGCTCAGCTCTTCAAGCTCGTCTTTGGGGATAGAGCACATGTTCATCAGCTCCTCTTCGCTCTCGGTTATCTCCCAGACGTAGATGGTTGCTTCGTTGTCAAGTTCTTTTGTAAGGTATAGGGCCATATAGTATTAAAGGATTGGTATTCTAGTTATAAAATACGAACCGTTGCGCCGCACATCTGTGTACGACGGAAGTTGCTCGGAAAAGTGGGTGAAGCAACGTGAGAACAGCAACAGGATAAAGGCTCGAGACCGCCGTCACCGGCAGATTCGACTGATTCGATGCAATTGCAACTCGGAGGCTGTTCCACGTTCGTGATATCTGATTGTTAAACAGCGCAAATATAATGACTTTCCAACACTCTGCAAAAACTTTTCTGATTCTACAGTGAAGAGCTGGTGACAATGTCCCACTTGCATGCCCAGCGCATGGTCACGGGATCCCAGTAGCGGCTGAGGCGTGCGCCTATCTCAAGCTCGGCACCGATGCGGAAGTAGTGGCCCCTCAGAGAGAGCGATGTACCATACGAGAACATGTTGTAGGCTGGGGCACCAACGGGCTTGTTACGGGCGATGTCCACAAACGGAACCATATTCACGCGCATGAAATAGAAGAGCGGCGTGGGTTCATAGTCGTTGAGGGCGATAGGTATCGAATAATCGACCGACAGCTTTGCATAGTCGCCCAGGATCATCTTGCTGTAGCCGCGGGGCAGCTTTGAGAACGAGGCCAGATACGAGCCGCATGTGCTGTTGAACTGCTTCTGCGCAGTAGCGGATATCTTGAACCCCTGTATCGGAGTGAAGCCTGGTACATATCCATACATATAGAGCGATGCTGCACTGCCGTTCTGCTTGTAGGGGCCCGTATAGTCTATGAACTTGCCCTCCACACCGAAGCCGAGGTGCGGCATCAGGGCTGTCTTGAGCTTGGGCAGCATACGGTAGTAACGTACACTGGCCTCCACCCCCTGCTTGTATCCGTCGCCCACACCGTCTATCACATATCTGTCTGATGTGAATTCGTAGGAAATCTTAGGAATTACAGCGCTCTGCCAGCCGCCCTGCGACAGATTCACAGGCACGTATGCAGAAGCTGAGAAATCCACCGAGTTGGAACCGCACATCACCGTATCCACCGCCACACCGGCACGGTCGTAGTTGTATGTTGCCGACTCGCGGTCGTTATAGTCAAGGTTCACTTCCAGCACAGGCGGCAGACCAGAATAGTTGAAGTTGAAATGCCCCGCATTCCTTCCGCCGTGACGCGAATAGCCCATGGTGGTCACAGCATTGCCAAGGGTGTTCTGTGAGATGAGGGTGACACCGGGCGCGGCCAGCTGGTAGATATGGTCGTAGCTGAAATCCATTATGCGGTCTATCGAGACATACAGGGGAGCCCACGAGTGGATGCGCAGGATGTTGCCTAGCTTGCCGTAGCGGCTGCTCTCCAGCCCCATCACCTCCTGGCGCAGCAGAGAGTCCTGCTCTGCCGGGAGTGCTTCTGTCTCGCGGCGCGACTGTGCCGACATATCCTCTACCAGGTCGAATCCAAACGGATAGTCGGTCGATGCGGGCTGCCACAGCAGAGAATCGGCCACGGCGCGCACCGGATGGTATCCACCCTTGTCAAAATCGGTATAATAGAGCGATCCGTCGGAATCCAGATAAGGAGAGAACGCACCGAAACGGGCGTTGGTCAGCTTCTGCAGCGAGCCGCACGAAGGGTCGAATGCATATATGTTTGTAACACCGTCGAGGTCGCTTTCAAACACCAGTTTTCCTTCGTATGCCTGAAGGTTCAGGATAGAGCGTCCCTGCGGTTCGAGCTCCACACGCCACTCCGCGCCATCCTCATCGGTAGACCAGATGCCCCACTCGGCCTCACCGGTAACAATATCGGCATAAATCCGGTCTCCAACCGCCACGCTGCGGCGGATCTGCCCTTTCTCTGGAGCCTCGATGCGGCGCAGGACCTCTCCGCTCTCAGCATCTTCAAGCACCAGGAAGGAACTGCCTTCCTCCGGGTACTCGGTAAGCAGCATCACCCTGCCGTCAAAGGCAAAGGAAGGATTGAAATAATGCCCCTTGCTGGTGATATTGCGTATCTTGCCTGAAGAAACCTCATATTCACGGATGATAGAGCGGTCGCGCAGCTCCCAGCGCGGGTCTGCAACAATCTCAGACCACACGATATGGTCGGCATCGCGCTTCACCAGGCTGCTTGTGAGCCCCTGTGCGGCGAAAGGCCTGAGCCACTTTTCCGAACCGTCGGGCATGATGCGCACCAAATGCGGAGCCTGTGCCAGACCCGAGCGCACGGCAATCAGGCTGCCGTTATCCAAAGGCAGCAGCGAATGATATTCTGTATAAGTGCCGCCCTTCCAACCGAAAGCCTCGTATCCTTCCGATTCCGAAGCTATCCTGTCGAAGCCTGAGTAGGGCATGCGGCGAAGGTAGTCGCTGCGCCAGGCATTCTCGAAGGTGGTGACGGCACTTCGGTAGTTCTTACGCGCCGTCATACCTGTCCGGTAGAGGAAAGTCTTGTTCCAGTTGAAAGGATTGTACCAGAAGCTGGCAAAATCGTGCTCTATGTCGCCTATCACATCGTTGCGGCCGGTGTTGCGCCGCATTGCGGTCTGCATCATATATCCGAAGGCATACTTGCTGGGAGTGTAATAACGGTATGAACCGTATCTCCAGCGGTCGTATGCACGGCGGTCGCCATCCATGAACGATGCCTTGTAATACATCAGGAAATTGGGGTCACGGCCGCGGCCCGCCTGCGAAAAGTCGGTTTCTGCATGCACAGCGTCGCCCTCGAACATCCAGCTGGTGGGATAAAGCCCGATTCCCAGTGCTACCGACTGCTCGCCAAGGATCCAGCTCATATATTTGAACACACCTGTGGTGTAGTGGGTCATCTGTGCGATGTGGCGCCCTTCGTGCTTTGCAAGCTGGTTCACCCACCCCTCGGCATAGCCGCTGTTGAACTCGGGTGTGGTGAATACATCCACACGGTGAGGCACCCATGCCACAGAGGCGTTGCTCTGGGCTATGCACGGATGCAGCACGATTGGGATAGTGTGATATTTTATCTTCAGCTGCTGCTCGTTGGCGTAGCTGAATCTTTCAAAGGCATAGAGATATTCCCTTGCCAGGGAATCCATGTGGGAGGGATACACTATCTGGAAGGTGGGGCTTTTCATGGTACGCCAGCGGATAGAGGCAGGATCGGAGCCCACAGTGTAATACTGCGCCCTTCCCGCCAGGCTCACAGCCAGTAGAAGCACCAGAACAGATATGACCTTCCTTACCTTCACTTATTCGTTGACACGGCCGCCTACGTAGCCTGTGATTATCTTTTCCATCACCTTGTAGCAAGGCAGCAGGGGGTGGCAGTTGTCTTTTGTGAAATCTTCGCGCAGCGCGTTGCTGTCGTCTTTCACTGCGTTGAAATAGTCTACGTATGTCACCTTGCGGGTGTGCGCAGCATATTCCTCAAGCTGTGAGTTCACCCACATTATGTTTTCTGTGGGATTGCCCAGTTCGGGGCGCCAGCTATATCCCTTGCAGGGCAGAATAGAGCAGAGATACACCTTGATACCGTTATTACGGGCTATGTCGCACATCGAGATCAGGTTCTTCACGATATACTCGCGGTCGATAGTGCCGGAATTCATGGCAATGTCGTTCGTTCCTGCCAGAATCACCACAGCCTTGGGCTTGAGTTCCACAACATCCGGACGGAAACGAGCCAGCATCTGGTAAGTGGTCTGGCTGCTGATACCGCGCGCGGCAAAACCGTTCATATCAAAGAATTCGCTGTCCTGGCCATACCAGAGCTCGGTGATGGAGTCGCCCATGAAGGCAACCTTCACTTTTCCGGCCTGCTCTGCATCGGCCTGCTGATATCTTTCATAACGCGGCCACGACTGGGCACCGGCAACTGAACAGACTGCCACAAGAGCAATCAAAACTGCAAAAAATCTTTTCATCCTTCTGTTTGATTATAATGGTTATACACAAGCTTTGCGGCACGGGGCCCGACGACCTCCGCCAACTCCGCAAATGTAGCATTTTTTATCTTAGTTATCCCTTTGAAATGAGCAAGAAGCTTTTCGGCCGTCGCCTCGCCTATCCCTTTGATTGCAGTGAGCGATGTTGTGAGCATGGCCTTGCCGCGCTTGCTGCGGTGGAAAGTGATTCCGAAGCGGTGCGCCTCGTCGCGGATGTGCATCAGCACCTTGAGCGAGCTGGAGTTCTTGTCAAGGAAGAGAGGATAAGGGTCGTCGGCCCGCACCACCTCCTCCAGCCTCTCGGCCAGGCCTACGATATGCACCTGGTCGGCGATGCCAAGCTCCTGCAGGGCATCTATCGCAAAGTGGAGCTGCCCCTTTCCGCCATCTATCACAATCAGGTCGGGCAGCGGCTCACCTTCAGACAGCAGCCTCGAATAGCGCCTGTTCACAATCTCTTTCATGCTGGCATAGTCGTTGGCGCCCACCACAGTCTTGATATTGAAGTGGCGGTATTCCTTTTTAGAAGGCTTTCCGTCGCGGAACACCACGCAGGCCGCCACAGGATTGGTTCCCTGGGTGTTGGAGTTATCGAAGCACTCTATGTGGCGCGGCAGCACCTTCATGCCCAGATCGCGCTGCAACGACTCCAGCACCATCTCTTTGTAGGCATCGGGATTGACCTTCTCTTCATGCTTGTATTTCTCTGCCTTGCAGGCTGCCGCGTTCCTGCGGCTCAGCTCCAGCAGCGCAGCCTTGCCTCCTCTCTGAGGCACTGTGAAATTCACATTCTCAAACTGGTTGTCGGGTATGAAAGGCACTACCACCTCTTTTGAAAGCTCCCCGAACTTCACTATCATCTCTGCTATGAATGTGGCAAGCACAGTCTCCCTTTCCTCTTCTATGCGCGCCTCCAGCTCTGTGCTGAAACTCTGAATTATGCAGCCTCCGCGGATTCTCATGAAGTTGCAGAAATACTCCTGCCCCTCGCTTATCAGCGAGAATATGTCGGTATCCGTGTCGGTGCTGTTCACAATGGGCGAAGAGGCATAGTGCTTCTCCAGCATCTGCATCCTCTCCTTGTACATATGGGCATCTTCGAACCTCAACTCGGCGGCAGCCTCCATCATCTTGTCGCGGTTCTCGCGGATCTGCTCTCTCACCCCACCTTTCAGCAGAGACTCCACCTTTGCAATCTGCGCGTCGTATTCCTCCTGTGAAACTGCCGCGATGCAGGGCGCGCCGCACTTTCCGATATGGGCATTGAGGCATTTCTTGAATTTCCCTTTTTCGATGGATTCCGGGGTGAGGCGCAGCTTGCAGGTGCGCAGGCGGTACACCTGCCCTATCAGGTCCATCAGGGCATGGGCATGCTGTACAGAGCTGTACGGGCCGAAATACTTGCTTCCGTCACGGTTCAGGGTACGGGTGATGACAACCCTGGGGAACGGCTCTTTCTTGATACATATCCAGGGATATGTCTTGCTGTCTTTCAAAAGGATGTTATAGCGCGGCTGCAGCTGCTTTATGAGGTTGTTCTCCAGCAGCAGGGCATCCTCTTCGGTGGCCACCACCGTGTGCATCATGTCCGCGATCTTGGAAACCATCACGCGGGTCTTGGTGTTCAGCCCTTCCGGAGAGCGGAAATACTGCGACACCCTGCGGTGCAGGTCCTTTGCCTTTCCCACATAGATGACCGTTCCATCACTGTTCAGAAAGCGATAGACGCCCGGCGTATGCGGGAGCAGGCTTACCTTTTCCTTCAAGTTCAATCTGCAATAGCTTTAATGGCCTGGTCTATCCACTGATACTCATCCTCGAAACCATAGTTGCGGAACGTGTTGGCAAGGTATGAGAGATATGTCATGTCACGGTCAAGTGTCTCGTCGTCGAGCGGGGCGCCCATATGGCTCTGTGCGCTGTAGATCATAGACTGGATGGTCTCCTCCACAAACTTGCGTGAAAGGTTCTGAGCCTTCTCGAAACGGCCTATCTTGAGATATGAATCCACAGAACTCAATATTTCATATTCGTTGGATCCGCGGAGCACTGAGAGGCAGTATGGATACTTCGACTGGGGGGTGACCTCGTAGCAGCGGTCCAGAACTCTCTCTGCATCTTCAGGGCGGTTCTCGTCAAGAAGCTTGAGGGCCACCTGGTTGAAGATTCCTCGGATGGGAGTAACTGAACTGAAGGTATAGAGGTTCGTGTAGTCGCAGAGGGCTGTGGTGTCGGCGATGCTGTCGAACTTGTAGACATTCATGACCATATTGTACATCTTGTCTACATCCATCTGCTTGGGGTCGCCGCGGCCGGGGCACTCCAGGGGCACAAACTTGTATGTATAGCCGTCGAACTGTAGGTACTTGCCTATCTCGAAGGTGCAGTCACCGTTCTGGCTCACGAAATAGATGGGGCGGTCCCACTGGTAGTTGCTGAGGATGTCAAGCAGCACAAGGTCGGTCTTCGAGATTGATGTGGTGCCCTCGGGTATCTTGAGTACAATCTTGTCAAGCATCCTGTCGGCGTCTTTCTCCAGCACGATGCCCGATTTGATGGCATTCTCCTTGTTTACAGGCACAATAATCTCCTTGGCGGCTATCAGACCGACATTGCCGGTGCGGTACTTGGGATCCTTGAACACTGTCATGACCTCCCTGGCAGTTGCAGGGCGGCCGAAGGCCTCGATGACCCTTATGAAATCGTTGGTACCGTAGAGGTAGTCTTCACGCGGCAGCGAGATGGGCAGAGGAGCCGACTCGTTGCACCTGCACTTCATCTGGTCGATATACCAGTCCATGCCCGCAAGGGAAGTGTTCATGATGCGGATATCGGTGCGGAGACCTTCGACCTCCTGGGCATACCACAGAGGGAATGTGTCGTTGTCACCGTGTGTCAGCAGGATGGCGTCCTTGTCGCAGCTTGAAAGGTAGTTGAATGCATGCTCCACAACTGTGTAGCGGTTGCTGCGGTCGTGGTCGTCCCAGTTCTGGCATCCCATCAGCACAGCTACCGCCAGCCCGAGTGCCGATGCCGTCGATGCAGTGGCGATGCCTGCCTTGCCGCATACCGCCTCACCATCCTCATCAGCCTCTTTCTTGCCGAAAAGATTGTCGAACCACCCCTTGATGGCCATGACTGCAAGGCCTATCCATATTGCAAAGACATAGAACGACCCTGCATAAGAATAGTCACGCTCGCGCGCCTGATAAGGGGTCTGGTTAAGATATATGATGATGGCGATGCCTGTCATGAAGAAGAGCATGAATGTGATCCAGCCGTTGCGTCCGTCCCTGTTTACCTGGAAGAAGAAACCTATGAGGCCGAGGATGAGAGGGAGGAAGAAATAGTGGTTGGTAGACTTGCTGTTGCCAACATAGCCGGGTGCAATCTCCTGGCTGCCGAGGCGGGCGTTGTCTATGAACTTGATGCCGCTTACCCAGTTGCCGCACTGCAGATCGCCGGGGACCTGGCCCTGCAGGTCGTTCTGGCGTCCCACGAAGTTCCAGAAGAAATAGCGGAAATACATGTAGTTGAGCTGGTAGTCGAAGAAGTATGCCAGATTGTCTTTCATCCTGGGCATCTGTGTCTTGCGCACCGAGCCGTCTTCCATACGCACATCCTTGACATTGAAGTCACCGTTGGTGTATGCGTCGTAGAATTTCTCGTGATTGCCGCTCTGGGTGCTCCACATCCTGGGGAAGAGCATCTTCGCGCCTGCGGGATATGTGGCAGACAGAGGAGATTCAACCTTTACATATCTGTCGCCGAGTGTTGCCCAGTATGTGCCTTCCTTTATATCATAGATTGACTTGTATGATTCACCGTACACAACCGGCTTGCTGCCGTACTGTTCACGCGCAATATAGCGGTTGAGGGTATATGCGTTGTCGGGAGAATACTCGTTGGTGGGGGTGTTGGCGTTTGCACGTATCACAACCACTGCAAACACTGAATATCCTATGAGGATGCAGAGCAGCGAGAGCACTGCTGTGTGCCACCCGGCCTTCTCCTGCTTCCTGAGGCGCGCAAGCAGCACGAAAAGCCCTGCGAAAATCGCCAGCATCAGTATGCTTGCACCGATGTTGAAGGGCGCACCGAAGCCGTTCACAAAGATTCTGTCTACAAAGGCCACGATCTTGGGGAGGCAGGGGATTATAATGTAAAGCACCAGTGCCACCAGAGCACCCGAGATGCAGAGTATCTCCAGCCCTTTCCAGAAAGAGATGTGCTCATTCTCATGCTTGCGGTAGTAGTAGATGAACACCATTGCAGGAATAACCAGCAGGTTCAGCAGATGGATGCCGATTGAAAGACCCATCAGGAATGCAATGAGCACAAGCCAGCGGTCTGCATACGGTTCGTCGGCCTGCTCCTCCCACTTGAGGATGGCCCACAGCACAACCGCGGTGGCAAGTGACGACATGGCATAAACCTCACCCTCCACGGCATTGAACCAGAAGGAATCAGAGAAGCAGAATGCCAGAGAACCGGCCAGGCCGGCGCCCAGCACCGCAATGGCATTGCCCGTAGTGAGCTTCTTCCCCTGTTTCTCAAGGATCCTGCGGCCGAAATGCACAATAGTCAGGAACAGGAAGAATATTGTGAATGAAGAGCACATAGCGCTGCAGCAGTTCACCGCTGCGGCTGCATGCATATTGTCGGTGAATATCGTAAAGAACCGCGCTATCAGCTGGAACATGGGGTTGCCGGGGGCATGTCCCACTTCAAGCTTGTAGGAAGAAGTGATGAATTCGCCGCAGTCCCAGAAGCTGGCTGTAGGTTCGATTGTGGCAAGATATACGAAAGACGAGAAGGCAAGCACCACCATCGCCAGTATATTCTTGATTCTGTTGAATGTCTTTTTCTCCATTTTTATTTCTTTACGATTGGTATAAAAGGCAAATATATAAAAATAATACATACCTTTGCCGGAAATTAAGTAAGCGTGAAAAAAGAAGTTGGTAAGGATTTTTGAATTATTTTTGTCTTGGTTTTCATAAAGATTAACAAATTCTTTTTTACGATTACTAACTCCGTACAGGATGGGAAAAGATAGCAACGACTGGAAAGACAGGCTTGGTGTGGTCTACTCCACCAATCCCGATTTCAAATACACGACTTTGTCCGATCTCGAAAGCGAGCCTGAAACACTCGCTCCCGAGAAGCAGAAGCTTGTGGTTGCCATCGACCGCAGAAGCCGCGGCGGCAAGCAGGTCACCCTCATCACCGGATTCGTAGGTACGGAAGAGGATCTTCTGGCACTGGCAAAGACGCTCAAGACCAAATGCGGTGTGGGCGGCAGCGCAAAGGACGGACAGATTCTGATACAGGGTGATTTCCGCGACAAGGTCGTGGCTCTTCTCACCTCAATGAACTACAAGGCAAAAAGAGGCAACTAGATGCTGGCATCATTACTTCAATCCATCGGCACCGAGTGCTGGAAGGGGAGTTCGCTCATTGTCGGAAATGCGGCGGACATCCCGACTGTGGTGTTTGAAAGCACTCCGGCCGTGGTTTCATACGTGATACTCGCCACGCTCATCTACTTCATCTTCTTCATCGGCAGCATTACCATCTCCGAAGCCATCTCGTTCGGCTCCATCTTCAATGCAGCGGGGCTTTCCGACACAATGCAGAACAAGAACCTCATCAATGCGGTGAGCTACACCGCCATCTTCTGCATCCCTGTCCTGGCGCTTGTGATATACCAGGAGAACCTCTCACCCATGAACTTCCTGTTCATCCTGCTGACTCTGGCAGCGTTCCTGGTGCTGAGGTCGTGCCTGTTCGGCCTCACAGGCTGGATGAAGCACTGCACCGAGATGCTCAGGAAAGTGTCTATGAACATCAGGATGCACCTTATCGTCTTCACAACCCTTGCGGCCCTGTCGCTTGTCATATCTTATCTAGTTCCCTCTGTATCAGTGCGGGTTATCGGGTGGTATGTCGCTGTGGTGGGTGCGATATGCTTCATCCTGTGCAATGCACGCAACGCCAAAATTTTTCTTGAAGAAAATTATTCATTATTGTTTTGGTTTTTATACCTTTGCACGCTCGAAATTTTACCACTTGGGCTACTTATTAGCGCACTCATCAGATTATGATAGATATTAGAGGAAAGAAAGTACTGGTAGCTCAACCGGCACCCGTGAACAATTCACCGTACACGGAGCTTCAGACCAAGTACAACCTGACATTCGACTTCCAGCCTTTTTTCAAGGTTGAGCCTGTCACATCCCGTAACTTCAGGGCTCAGCACGTGAATATACTTGACTATTCAGCCATCATCTTCACATCGAAGAGTGTCATCGACTCTTTCTTCCATATCTGTGAGGAATTCCGCATCACTGTGCCCGAGACAATGAAATATTTCTGCCAGAACCAGCAGATTGCGCTCTATCTCTAGAAATACATCGTTTACCGCAAGCGCAAGATCTTCTTCGGCGACGGCCGCCCCATGAGCGTTGTAGACATCATCGGAGCAAAGCACAAGAACGAAAACTTCCTTGTGGCATGCACAGACTCTCTCCGTCCCGAGCTTGCAAAGGCACTCACAGCAGCCAACCTCAAATTCGGCAGTGCCGTGTTCATGACTTCGGTTATCGGTGACATCAAGCACCTCACACTCGCCGACTACAGTGTAATGGTGTTCTACAGCCCCTGCGACATCAAGTCTCTTCTCGAGAACTATCCCGACTTCAAGCAGGAAGGCACCATCATCGCCACATACGGCGACAAGACAGCCCAGGCTGCAAAGGATGCCGGTCTCAACGTAGAAATCATGGCTCCCACCCCCCAGGCTCCCTCAATCGCCCAGGCTCTCTCTCTGTACTGCAGCCAGCTCTAAACAGTTCAGCCATGGAGTTCGGCTTTCCCAAAGAACAGCGCCTGTGCAGCAGACGCATCATCAACGGACTTGCATCCGAAGGGAAAGTGCTGTTCAAATATCCGTTCAAGGTCTATTACAAGCCCGGTGAAGCGGATGTTCCGCGCTATGTAGTTTCGGTTCCTAAGAAATCCTTCAAAAGGGCTGTTTGGCGCAACACCCTTAAGCGCCGCA
The DNA here is from genome assembly GCA_018064305.1 of Candidatus Equibacterium intestinale. Classification (GTDB taxonomy): domain Bacteria; phylum Bacteroidota; class Bacteroidia; order Bacteroidales; family UBA932; genus Equibacterium; species Equibacterium intestinale. Next base: position 13,011 of record JAGHVP010000115.1, read on the forward strand.
CACGCGAGGCTATCAGACTCAATCAGACGGCTGTTCTAGGCGGTTTCAAGGCAGACTATCTCTTTGTATACATAGCACGCGAAGAGCGCCCGTTCGAGGAAATACAGGCGGCTGTGGTGGACATCCTCACCAAATCGGCAAAGAATGCCGCAGCCGGTCTCGATGCCTCATCAGCCGCATCAGACTGCCGTACTTCTTCTGCCGGGGTGGCCGGAATGCAGGCAGGTGCGGCGGATGACAGTACCGCATCAGACTGTCGTACATCTTCTGCCGGGGCAGGCTGCCGTACTTCTTCTGTCGGGGTGGCCGGAATGC
>JAGHVP010000280.1 GCA_018064305.1 Candidatus Equibacterium intestinale
CCACCGAACAGTGGGAAGAGGCGATAAACAAAGACCTCAAGGGTGCCGACTATGACAAGAAACTTGTCTGGAAGACTCTCGAGGGCTTTAATGTGCGCCCCTACTATCGCAGCGAGAATCTCGCCGATATCAAGCACCTGGGTTCTCTCCCCGGAGAATTCCCCTTTGTAAGAGGTACCAAGAACACCAACAACTGGCTTATCCGTCAGGACTACTGCCTTTGCGAGATCGGTGTTGAGAAAGCCAACGAACAGGCTCTCGACGGTCTCAAGAAAGGTGTCGAGTCTGTAGGTTTCTGCGTAGACCGCAAGAAAGGCCTGAACGACGCCGAAATGGCTGCCCTCCTCAACGGCATCGACCTCAAGAAAGTTGAAGTGAACTTCTGCGAGTGCTGCCCCGGCAAGACTTTCTCAATCATTGAAAGCTTCCTCAAGGTGGCTGCTGCCCAGGGTGTGGCAAAGGATGAGCTCCGCGCTTCATTCGATTTCAGCCCTCTGCACGCTCTCACAGCAAAGGGTCACTTCTGCGAAGAGGCTTACGACAAGCTCGCAGAGTGCGTGAAGGCAGTTGCCGAGTATCCCCGCATCCGCGTGATCAACGTAGAGGCATACGACTTCAACAATGCAGGCAGCAACATCAGCCAGGAGCTGGGTTATGCACTTGCCATCGGTAACGAGTACCTCAGCGCACTCACCGACCGCGGCATCGCTGCAGAAGAGGTTGCAAAACGCATCAAATTCACTTTCGCAATCAGTGGTAACTACTTCTTCGAAATCGCCAAGTTCCGCGCTGCACGTGTCCTCTGGGCAAACATCGTGAAAGCTTACGGCGTAGAGTGCCCCTGCGCTCAGAAGATCAAAGTACACGCTGTCACAAGTTCTTGGAACCAGACAGTATATGACGCATACGTAAACATGCTCCGCGGCACAACCGAGACTATGTCAGCTGCTATCGCAGGTGTTGACTCTATCGAGGTTCTTCCTTTCGACTATGCTTACGCAATGCCCGGCGAGTTCTCTAACCGTATCGCACGCAACGTACAGTCAATCCTCAAGGAAGAGGCTCACTTCGACAAGATCGTCGATCCCGCTGCAGGCAGCTACTATGTAGAGAACCTCACAGCTTCTCTGATGAACACCGCTTGGACAATCTTCAAGGGTGTCGAGGAGAAAGGCGGTTATGTAGCAGCATTCAAGGCTGGTGAAGTTCAGGCAGCTGTAAAGGCCGTTGCCGAGAAGAGAGACCAGCTTATTGCAAAACGCCGCGAGACTATCCTCGGCAGCAACCAGTACCCCAACTTCCTGGAGAAAGCCGGCGAGGAGATCACTCCCGAAATCGTAAAACGTGGCGCTTCTTGCACAAAATGCGACAAAGAGCCCGTTGCAGAGCCTCTGCAGGCATACCGTGGCAGCCAGAGCTTCGAAGCTCTCCGTCTTGCAACAGACCGTAGCGGCAAGCAGCCCATGGCATTCATGCTTACATTCGGCAACCTGGCAATGTGCCGCGCACGTGCACAGTTCAGCTGCAACTTCTTTGCAGTGGCAGGTTTCAAAGTTGTTGACAACAACCGCTTCGAAACTATCGAAGAGGGCGTAAAGGCAGCTCTCGAAGCCAAGGCAGACATCATCGTGGCTTGCTCTGCAGATGACGAGTACGCAGCAAACGTTCCCGCCATCGCCGAGGCAGTGGGTGACAAGGCAGTCGTAGTTGTTGCCGGCGATCCCGAGTGCCGTCCCGAGCTTGAAGCAAAAGGTATCAATAATTACATCAATGTCAGATGCAATGTTCTTGAGACCCTCAAGGAATATCAGGCAAAGATGGGTATCAAAGAACTCTAAAAACAAGTTACGATTATGAGACCTAATTTTAAAGATATTGAATTCACCGGTGCTTCAGCAGCAAAATGCTCTTGCAACGCCAATCCCGCCGAGCTTTGGCACACACCCGAGAACATAGACGTAAAGCCGCTCTATACAGCCAAAGACCTCGAGGAGATGGAACACCTCAACTATGCAGCAGGTATCGCTCCCTTCCTCCGTGGTCCTTACTCAACAATGTATGTAATGCGTCCCTGGACCATCCGTCAGTATGCAGGTTTCTCTACAGCTGAGGAGTCTAACGCATTCTACCGCCGTAACCTTGCATCAGGTCAGAAAGGCCTTTCAGTGGCATTCGACCTTGCAACACACCGTGGATACGACGCTGACCATCCCCGCGTAGTGGGTGATGTCGGCAAGGCAGGTGTATCAATCTGCTCAGTTGAGGACATGAAGGTTCTGTTCGACCAGATCCCCCTCAACAAGATGTCAGTTTCAATGACAATGAACGGTGCCGTACTCCCCATCCTCGCCTTCTATATCGTGGCAGGTCTGGAGCAGGGCGCAAAACTCGAGGAAATGGCTGGTACAATCCAGAACGATATCCTCAAGGAGTTCATGGTCCGCAACACCTACATCTATCCCCCCGAGTTCTCAATGCGTATCATTGGTGATATCTTCGCACACACCTCTAAGAACATGCCCAAGTTCAACTCTATCTCTATCTCCGGTTACCACATGCAGGAAGCAGGTGCAACCAACGACATCGAGATGGCTTACACTCTGGCAGACGGTCTTGAGTATCTGCGTACAGGTATCAAGGCAGGCATCGACGTTGATGCTTTCGCACCCCGCCTGAGCTTCTTCTGGGCTATCGGTATGAACCACTTCATGGAGATTGCAAAGATGCGTGCAGCACGTATGATCTGGGCAAAACTCGTGAGCCAGTTCAACCCCAAGAACCCCAAATCTCTTGCACTGCGTACTCACTGCCAGACTTCAGGCTGGTCACTCACAGAGCAGGATCCTTTCAACAACGTTGCACGTACCTGCATCGAGGC
>JAGHVP010000133.1 GCA_018064305.1 Candidatus Equibacterium intestinale
TGTCGTCGCACCAGTTCGATACAGAAGAAAGAGGGTTCTCTTTCAGGTTCGACTCCGACCTTGACATGAGGATGAACAACAAAGGCGGCAAGACCGCAGCAGATGTCATAAACTCATACACACAGGAGGGACTTGAGAGACTCTTTAATATATATGGTGAGCTCAACAACAGCCGCCGCCTTGCGGAACTGATCTGCGCGGCCCGTGCAAAAGCCCCCGTCAGGACCACAGGCGAACTGAACGCCGCGATAGCAAAGACAGTCCCGCAGTTTGCAGAGCACAAGTACCTGGCAAAAGTCTACCAGGCACTGAGGATTGAAGTGAACGACGAGATGTCTGCACTGGAGAGATTTGTGCCGATGGCGATAAAATCACTCAACCCGGGAGGAATCCTGGCAGTGATAACCTACCATTCCCTGGAAGACCGCATAGTGAAGAATGCCATCAGGGATGCAATAACAGAAAAACAGATGACCAAGGTCACATCCAAACCGGTGCTGCCGGCCGAAGAGGAGATACGGGAAAACACACGGGCCCGAAGTGCGAAACTGAGGGTTGCAAAACGAACGTTAGTATGAGTCTGAAGAAATGGTTCCAAAGCTTGCTTGGCGGTGAGATAATCGCCGACAAAAAGATAGACAGGCAGCTGCCGTTTATCTTTTTCTGCTTTGTATTGATAAGCCTCTACCTTATGTGGGGGCTGTGGGTTGAAGACCGCATGGCAATGATAAAGAAGAACAATCAGAAGATTGAAGAGCTTAAGATAGAGTACCACGAAAAGGCCCTGCGCCTTACAGGTCTCAACCAGCGCACCCGCATAGAGACAATGCTTATCGAGGACGGCAACACAGCGCTCCATGCCCCTGTGATACCACCTCAGAGAATAGAGATAAAGTAATGAAGAACAACGTCACAAGAGTGGTAATCGTGTACGGGTTATTCCTGCTGCTTGCCTTGCTGGCAGTGGGCAGGATGATCCAGCTGCAGTTTATCGCCAAGGACATCAAGACCGAAGACTACGGCGTGGCCACCACCAAGGTGGTTGTGACAGCTCCGGTACGAGGAAGCATCCTTGCGGCAGACGGCCGCCCGATGGCGTTTTCAACCCCCGAGTATTTCATTGCAATAGACAGCACAGTTCCGAACGACACCCTGTTCAACAACGAGCTGGGCGCCCTTGCCGACTCGCTTGCCACACGCTACCACGAAAAGACAAAGCAGGAATACATCACCCTGCTCAGCTCTAACCGTGCCGCGGGCAATTGCTACACCAAGCTGCTCCGCCAGCATGTCGGATATAACGAGATGAAAGAGATCTCGACATGGCCCATCCTCCGCAAAGGCAGCCGCTATGGCGGTCTGATCATAGAGAATGTAGACCACCGTGAGTATCCTTATGGCAAACTGGCTTACCGTACACTCGGATACCTGCGCAGCAGCGAGGACCGCCCCCGCATCGGTGTGGAAGGCGCAATAGACTCGATTCTGCGCGGCACTCCAGGCACCCTTCCCATGCGCCGCATCGAACACAGCGTGTGGATTCCCGACACCGAGAAGGAAGAGGTTGCCGCCCAGAATGGAAAGGACATCCAGATTTCGATTGACATAGACATGCAGGACATCGCACAGAAGGCCCTGCTCCGCAAGATCGGCGGCGAAGACAACCTCGAGGCCGGTACCGTGATTGTGATGGAGGTGGCCACAGGCGAGATCCGCGCCATGGTGAACATGGAGAAAGACGAGAACGGACGTTTCACCGAGCAGTACAACTATGCCATCGGCCGTCTGGGCGAGCCCGGATCGGTATTCAAGCTGGCCACTCTTGTTACAGCGCTTGAAGACAAGAAAGTGACTCTCGACGATGTTCAGAGCGCAGATGTCCTCTGGCACTGCCCCGGAGTGAAGAAGCCTTTTGAAGACACATACCTGCGCAACTACAGCACTATCACCGTCCGCAAGGGGCTTGAGATTTCATCGAACAACGTGTTCCGCCGCATAGCAGCCGAAAAATACGGACGCACTCCGCAGGACTTCGTGGACAAGCTCAACAACGAGCGCCGCATCAGCTACAATTACGATTTCGACCTCCCCGGAATGGGCAAGGCCCGCATCCGTGACCCCAAAGACAAGACCTGGAGCCCGGCAGACCTTCCCCAGATAGGCATGGGGTATGCTGTCCAGCTCACCCCCCTCCATATCCTCAGCTTCTACAACTCCATTGCAAACAACGGCGTCATGGTGAAGCCCCACCTGTTCGTGAACCAGCAGGAAGGTGGCAAGGTCACATACACCTACCCCATCGAAACAATCGGCAGGACGTGTTCTGAAGAGACAGCCGCCAAGGCTAAGGAAGCATTGAGAGGTGTGGTTATCGGAGAGAACGGCACGGCCCGCCGCGCATTCAAGGACTGCAAGGTGCATGTTGCAGGCAAGACCGGCACAGCCCGTATCTCCCTTCCGCAGGGCGGATACATCGACGGGGCCGGCCGCAAGAGGCACCAGGGTTCGTTCGTGGGATTCTTCCCTTACGAGAACCCAAAATATTCGATTATCGTGGTTGTATGGTCGAAGCTCACCCCCCAGAACTTCTACGGAGGAACATGGGGCGGCCCTGTGG
>JAGHVP010000254.1 GCA_018064305.1 Candidatus Equibacterium intestinale
GCGGGGGGATGGAGCGTAGCGGAAATGCTCCGGCCATTGCTGCCAGCGCGGAGTGCGGCAGAAATGCAGTCAGAATTGCTGCCAGCGCGGAGTGCGGCAGAAATGCAGTCAGAATTGCTGCCAGCGCGAAGTGCGGCAGAAATGCAGTACCTTTGCTGCAGTAAGCGAAAATATTTGTACCTTGCAGTCGAAACGTTTTGAAACAGATATGAAAACAGACAAATACTGGATGGACAAGGCCATCAATGCCGCTGAGATAAGCGCATTGTGCGGCGGCGGCCCCTTCGGCTGCGCCATCGTTAAAGACGGCAGGATTGTGGCCATCACATCGAACTCGGTCACAAAAGACAACGACCCCACAGCCCACGCAGAAATCAATGCAATACGCATGGCCTGCAAGAACCTGGGGACATTCGTGCTGGAAGGGTGCACCCTCTACACCAGCTGCGAGCCCTGCCCGATGTGCCTGGCAGCATGCTATTGGGCACATATCGACAAGATTTTCTACAGCGGCAACCGCGACGATGCCGCCATCGCAGGCTTTGACGACGACCATATCTATGAAGAGTTCCGCCTTCCAATGGAAGAACGCGAAATACCCATCGAGCGCATATCGCCGGAGAAGGGGAGCGTACCTTTCCTTGCCTGGAAGAATAATGAAGACCGCGTTGAATATTAATTAACCATAACCTATGAAACGAATATTTTATCTTTTCGGCCTTGCAGCCGCTTTATTGCTTGTATGCTCATGTACAGCTCTTGACAACGAGACCATCGTCGGGACGTGGAATATGGACAAGCATTCCCACATGGGAAGGTATACAAATGAAGATGGCCAGACTCTGTCTTCGTACAGCTACTTCGAGTTTGATGGTAAGAATTTCCCTGATATGTATACCCACCTGACATTCAACGCCGACGGAACCGGATCGCATCTGACCAGCCACTATGATGCCGACAACACCCTGACCAGCATGGAAACTCCCTTCAGCTGGACTTTGGAAGAAGGTGAACTCTATATGACAGTTTCCGAAGGCAAGTCCCTTTTCACGGCCAACGGATTCAAGGCGACACTCACCGGCTCAAAACTTTACCTTGAGAAAATAGTCAAGGACGATGAGAACGATTTCGAAGAGAATTTAATCCTCTTCCGCATCAGCGAATAGCTGTCAGAAATTCATCCCACATCAGTGAGAACTGATTGAGTGCTGCCTTGTCTGCCACAGAAAGTGAGTTGATGAGGCAGCGCTTCATTTCTGGAAGAGAAAGATTCCAGTTGAGATATGCGGCAAGAAGGTCGTCGGTGAGATAAGATGCTCCGAATACGCCGCAGTCATCGCTGTTGATGGTGACATTCAGCCCCTTGCGGATGTAATCCTTTGCGGGATGCAACCTCAGGTCGGGGGTGTATCCAAGCAGCTGGTTGCTCAACGGGCATACCTCCAGCATCACGCCGCGCTTTCTGAATTCCTCGAGAGCGGCCGGATAACGGTACAGGTTAAGCCCGTGTCCGATACGTGGAAGACCGAGCTCCAATGCCTGCTCCAGGTTGTGGTTGGCAGGGTCTACAGACTCTCCTGCATGCATTATTATAGGGACCGGAGCCCCGGTCAGCAGCTGACCGTAGTAGTTGAGGTCGCGGCCGCAGTCTTCGCATCCCACCATATCGAAGCCGGCGATGCGGCCCGGAAAGGCGTCGGAAAGCCTCTTTGCGAAAGCAATCTCCCTGGCAATAGCCTCGCGGTCAAAACCTTTGTATGAACTGTAGACGAACCTGATTGTGAACCAGGGGTATTTCCTGCGTACTTCTTTCTCGATCTCGAAGTAGACGGCCATGGTCTCTTCGGGAGAATAGTGGTGCCCGTCTTCGTCGAAGATATCCTGGCAGATGAACCGGTAGTCCACTCCCTGTATGCCCTCAGCGGCCATGTCTTCGAATGCCTTGGTGAAGACTTTGATAAGATGCGGCCTGTAGCAGTTGATGTTGCGCAGGATTATGAAAATCTCTTCGAAGCGCGGCCAGATGCGCGGGCTGATGTCTTCCAACGTGGTGATGATGGAACGCTTGATCTGGGCACGCAGCTCTGGCCTGGCTGCTGCGGCATCCTTGAGCCTGGTCCAGCCGGCAGGGGCAGTGCAGCCCTCGAAGGCCTGGCGGTAGGCAATCTTCCATCCGAATTCGCCCTGGTCGGGGGAGATGTACACATCGTCAGATGCAAAGGCAAGGTCGAGCGAGAAGTCAGGATCGAAGCTGGCCTCGAAATGCGCGTGGCACAGCCATGCCTTGGGCATCTCTTTGAAGATGCTGTAGAGCTCTGTCTTGCGCAGCATGGGCAGCGCACTCTGGAAATCATTGTATATCAATGAATCATAACCGGCTGCCAGCACCTCGCGGCGCAGCGCGTCCAGTTTCTTGTCCAATATGTCTTCGCGTGTCATATCCATACATCGTATCGTCGTTCAAAAAACAAAGTTAATCTAAATTTACGATAAAGTTGTATATTTGAACTTTATTTGGAGGAATGTTCTCCATAACTAACTATAACTTAATTATGAATAAAGGTTTTAAAGGGCTTGTGACAGCGGCTCTGTGCGTTTTTGCCTGCACTGCCGCCAACATCCAGGCACCGGCTGCAAAGCCGTCCGAAGACAAGACCCGCATAGAGATACAGGCAGAGTTCCGGATGCCATTCTACCGGAACCCAAAGTCTGCCGACCTTACGGTGATAATACCGCAGAACGGGCCGAAATATGCTTATGTCGAACTCTTCGACCAGAACGAAAACAGAATCAAGAAAGAGCGCTTCAAACTGCTTCCCGGTGAAAACAGCTGCGAGATCAAGAAGATCGGCGGCCTGGAGCAGGGCAGATACCCCGTTGTTGTTACAGTGGGTGACAAGGTTATGAAAAGGATGCTGAGGGTGGAGCGCATCCCGGAGATAGAGCCGGCCCAGGGGGCCATCACGGCGCGCAAGAT
>JAGHVP010000233.1 GCA_018064305.1 Candidatus Equibacterium intestinale
GTATACGGATGTCATCCTGCCCGGCTACACACATGCCCAGATTGCAATGCCGTCTTCATTCGGAATGTGGTTCGGTGCGTATGCCGAGACTCTGTGCGACGATATGTACATGCTTGGCGCGGCCTACCGTGTGGCAAACCAGAACCCGCTTGGCAGCGCGGCAGGATACGGCAGCAGCTTTCCTCTTGACAGGCAGATGACCACTGACCGGCTGCACTTCGAAGACCTCAACTACAACTGCGTTGCGGCACAGATGAGCCGCGGCAAGACAGAAAAGTGCATGGCTGCGGCAATGGCGGCCGTGGCATCGACACTCAACAAGTTTGCAAGCGACTGCTGCCAGTATATGTGCAGCAACTTCAAGTTCATATCATTCCCTGAAAGCCTCACCACGGGCAGCAGCATCATGCCGCACAAGAAAAACCCCGATGTGTGGGAGGTGATGCGCGCAAAGACCAACCGTATCGAGAGCATCAGCGGCGAGATAGCGCTTCTCACCACAAACCATCCCCACGGCTACCACCGCGACTTCCAGATCCTGAAGGACATCCTGTTCCCCGCAATAGACATGCTCAAGGAATGCCTCACCATGACGCTCTACATGCTTGACAACATCATTGTCAACGACCATATCCTGGAAGGGATAGAGATGTACGATCCTATGTTCACAGTGGAAGTTGTGAACAACATGGTAGTGGATGGTGTCCCCTTCAGAGACGCCTACAAGCAGATCGGCATCGCAGTGAGGGAAGGAAAATTCCAGTATACCGGTGCAAAAAGCGTAGAGGGGCTGCACCACACCCACAAGGGGAGCATCGGAAATCTCTGCAACGAAGGAATCAGTCAAAAGATGAAGAGAGCATCTCTCTGGTAGAGAGGTTCTGCCACTGATACTGGTTGATGGCGAATCCGCTCTCGGCCACCACTTTCAGCGAACAGCTGTATTTTCTGCACCAGCGGCGGCGGATGCTGCTGAGCATGCCTTTCGTGAGGTATGCCGCCATTACAGGATTGACTTCAAGCAGAAGTTTCTTGATTCCTTTGTCCTGGGCATAGAACGCCAGGTCCCTTTCAAGCATCTCGTCAAACACAAGCGTTGAGGAGATCTTGCCGGTGCCATGGCAGACAGGGCATGTTTCTTCTGTATCTATCTCGGTTACGGGGCGCACTCTCTGGCGGGTAATCTGCATCAGGCCGAACTTTGTGAGAGGCAGTATCGTGTGCTTTGCGCGGTCGCTCTCCATCAGATCCTTCATATACTGGAAGAGCTTGTTCCTGTGCTCGTTGTCTTCCATGTCGATGAAGTCGACAATCACTATGCCGCCCATATCGCGGAGCCTCAGCTGGCGTGCAATCTCATCCGCAGCGAACATGTTAACCTCCAGGGCGTTGTCTTCCTGCCCATCATTCTTGAGGCGGGTGCCGCTGTTTACGTCAATCACATGCATCGCCTCTGTATGGTCTATCACCAGGTATGTGCCCTTCTTCATCGACACCACCCTTCCGAACGAACCTTTTATCTGCCTTGTGACATCGAAATGGTCGAATATGTTCTCTTTCTGGGTATAGTGATGCACAATCGTCTCCTGCCCCGGAGAGATTGTCGATACATACGAGCACACCTCCTCGAAGGTGTTGGCATCGTTGATCTGGATGTCGGTGAAAGAATCATTGAGCAGGTCGCGTATGAGGGTGGTGGTGCGGCTGTTTTCCCTGAACAGGAGCTGGATATCCTTTGACTTCGCCACTTTTTCCCAGGAACTTTCCCATTTGCGGATGAGCCCCTTCAGCTCTGCATCCAGAATGGCGGCCTTCTTGCCTTCGGCGGCGGTGCGGATTATGGCACCATAGTTCTGCGGCAGAATGCTGTAGATGAGACGGCTGAGCCTTGTGCGCTCTGCACGGGATGCAATCTTCTGTGAAATGCTGACCTTGTTTGAGAACGGCATCAGCACTATGTTGCGGCCCGCTATCGAGATTTCAGCGGTCAGGCGCGACCCTTTGGTAGAGATGGGCTCTTTTACAATCTGCACCATAATCGGCTGGCCCACATGCAGATATTCAGAAATCTTCCCCTCTTTCTCAAGGGGGTCAGACAATTCAACCTTACCGAAGAACGCATTGTAGTTCTTCGATGCGTTCAACTGTTTTGTAAAGAAATCGAATGACTTGAAGTTGATGCCGAGGTCGAGGTAGTGTATGAAGGCCTCTTTCTCGTCTCCGATGTCCACGAAGGCGGCATTGAGCGAAGGCAGCAGTTTCTTTACGCGGCCGAGATACACATCCCCCACGCAGTACTGCTTATTACTGTCACTCTCACGGTCGTATTCTATAAGGCGTCCGTTCTCCAGCAGCGCCAGGGCGGCGGATCCCTTTGAAACATCCACTATCAGCTTCTTGTCATCCATATTCCAATAAAAATCACAAAAAGGCTGACTTATCCTAAAGTAAAGTCAGCCTTAACGAATCAAAAAGATTATTTCTTTTTATGTCTGTTCTTGCGCAAACGTTTCTTACGTTTGTGCGTTGACATTTTATGTCTCTTTCTTTTTTTACCGCTAGGCATAATATTAAGGTATTAAAAGGTTATTATTTTGATTCTTTAACTTGCTCGACAAAAGTTTTAGCAGGCTTGAAAGCGGGGATCTTGTGTGCGGGAATAGTGATAGTCTCGTTCTTTGAGATGTTACGGGCTGCTTTCTGAGCGCGCTCTTTAACGATGAAACTGCCAAAGCCGCGGAGATATACGTTCTTTCCCTTTTCAAGAGACTCCTTTACATTGTCCATGAATGACTCAACGACATTGAGGACAACAACTTTCTC
>JAGHVP010000157.1 GCA_018064305.1 Candidatus Equibacterium intestinale
ATCCATCTCAACAGCATCCAGTACAAGCGTTACCACTATGTGTATAAGATGGCCATGGAGGAAGGAACCGGCTATGTGGGGCGTATCACCCTCCAGCAGGCAGAGGTGTACAAAGACATGTATCACCGTTACCGCGACTATTCATACGTGGCCACGGTGCTGGTGTATGCCCTCAATATAATCGACGCCAACGTGTTTGCATATATGAGTGACTTCAATGTGAGCGACGAGCTCACACTTAACATGGAGCCTGTGCTGATAGACAAGCTGAACAGTGAATATCTCCCTGTAAACAACGAGATGCCATCGTTCGGCGTACAGATGACATTGAATTTTTAACGAATCACAAACATCACATTTATTTACATGTATCCGACAAATACAAAACTTTGCAAAACACTTCTAACGTTGTTCCTTGTTGCCAGCCTGCCAGTCTGTGCCGGTGCGCAGAAACTGGGAGGCGTTTCCAAGAAGAGTCTTAAAGACACCATCAGTGCGCTGCAGATGAGGATAGATTCCCTGCAGAAAGCCTATGACGAACTGATGTCAGCTCCTTTCGAGGAGATTGCCTTCATAGGCGAAGACGACACACTCGACTACACAGAAGACCGGGATGAGAACCTGAACACCGACTCGCTCTTCGTGGCATATTTCGAGAAGCAGGGAATGCCCGATTTCGACCCTGACGAGCTTATGGCAGTGGGGGATATGAAGCTTGCATCAGATATACCCGATTCAGTGTATATCCAGCGGTTGAACAGGATCCCTTCAGTGGTGAAGATTCCTTATAACGACGTAGTCCGCAGCTACATCATACTTTATACGCAGAAATTGAAGAGCATGCCGCGCATTCTGGCTCTCTCTTATTATTATCTTCCCCAGATAGAAGAGATTTTCGCGCAGTATGACATGCCCGCCGACCTTGCGAAGGTGGCTGTGATAGAGTCTGCCTTCAACCCCCGCGCTGTGTCAAGGGTGCGCGCTTCAGGAATGTGGCAGTTCATGCGCGCCACCGGCAAGCAGTACCACCTCGAAATCAACGACTATGTTGATGAGCGTTTCGACTACGTGGCAGAGACTCACGCAGCAGCCAAATATCTCAAGGATGCATACTCAGTGTTCGGCGACTGGTCTCTTGCCATTGCATCGTACAACTGCGGTCTCGGCAATGTAAACAAGGCAAAGCGTCGTTCCGGCGGTAATGACTTCTGGGAGATTTACAAGTATCTGCCCAGGGAGACACGCGGATATGTGCCTGCTTTCGTGGCTGCAAGTTATGCCCTGGCATATTACAAAGAGCATAACATCATGCCCGCACAGCAGGAAGTACCACCTCCAGTGGATACCTTCCAGATCAGCAGGAAGCTGCACTTCGGCCAGATCTCTGAGTGCACAGGTATTGACATGGACCTGCTCCGCAACCTCAATCCCCAGTATATCAAGGATATCATTCCCGACAATACCACCCATACACTGCGTCTGCCCTACAACTATTCAGGCGCATTCATGGATGCACAGGACACAATCTTCAGCTACAGGGACACATTCTTCTTCGACCCTATCAAATACAAACCTGTGGGCGGTGGTGCATACGCTTCTGCAGGCGGTACTACCAAGAAAGAGCCTACCTATAAGTATTACACTGTGAAGAGCGGTGACAGCCTTAGCAAAATTGCCACCCGTAACCACACTTCTGTAAAGAATCTGATGACACTCAACCATCTCAAGAGCTCTACAATCCGCCCCGGACAGAAGCTGAAGATCTTTGCAGGATATAAGTATACAACCGTTCCCGGAACATCTTCTTCAAGCACCTCGTCATCATCATCTTCTTCTTCAACATCGTCAAGCTCTGCTTCGGAATCAAAGCCCGCAGCACCTTCGGTAATAACCTATACGGTGAAGAGCGGTGACAACCTTACCGAGATTGCAAAGAAATACGGAACCACAATCGACAAGATCAAGAGCTGGAACAATATGACAAGCAGCAAGGTGCTGATCGGGCAGAAGCTTAAGATCTACAGCGGCAACGACCCCGCACCGGCATCGACATCTTCTTCTGCAGGTGGATATGTTATGCATACCGTTAGAAAGGGCGAGACCCTGTACGGTATCGCCAACAAGTACAGCGGTGTAAGCCTGTCTGATATCATGTCGTTGAACGGCCTGAACCGTAACTCGAAGATTTACGTCGGACAGAAACTGAAAATCAAGGAACAGTAAAAGCTGTTTAGAAATATTTGGAGTTGTCAATAGTTTTTATACCTTTGCAATCCCAAATCAAGGTGCCATAGCTCAGGTGGTAGAGCAAAGGACTGAAAATCCTTGTGTCCCTGGTTCAATTCCCGGTGGCACCACAAAAAAAGAGAAGCAGACTTGCTTCTCTTTTTTTGTGGTGCCTGAGGCACTGTTTTTTTTTACCCCCGGCCGGACCGACGCCCGTCCGCCCCTTAGGGGCTTCTTCCGCTTTTGCGGAACTTCCTGCCGGATCTGCTTCTCTTTTTTGTGGTGCCTGAGGCACTGCTAGATTC
>JAGHVP010000241.1 GCA_018064305.1 Candidatus Equibacterium intestinale
AACAGCGTCAACTTCGCTTACGACTTGGACTTCCTCAGCGGCAGTGTCAATCCTAACAGCCGCGCCGCACGGTCTAGGGCCCAGTCTGTCCGCCTCGTCACAGAATCAAAATAATAAAGCCACCTTGCCCAAGGCCGTAGGTCGCGAGGGTGTTCACAGCAGGCATTTTGATGCCTGCGGCCCGAGCAGCAGGGCTTTAGCCCGCCGGCATCAGGCAAGGTGACCAAATTAAAATCCTTGAAAGCCATAGACCAGCGCCCGCGGGGCGCTGGCCGGTAATAGAAAACTAAGTTGCGGTCTCTGCCAAAGAGCAGGGACCGCTTCTATTGTTCGCCCAGCACGAAAGTCTCTACGCCCCCGCGGAGGCGCTTACGTTACAAATTATTCTGGATAAATGCAAGTATAGTCCACACATATCTTCAAGACACAACAAGCCGGCAATTATTTTCGGTTTCCGTAAGCACGTATGTGTGCATTGCGCCAGAAGCCTATCCGAATCCTGACAATCGGGCACCATTTCATGACAGTGCCCCCATTCATTTCCATTTGATTCTACGATACGAGTCGCAGATTTCACAATATTTCTGGAATTCGTGACAGATCCGGCAGGAGCGTACAGGGCAGGGCCTGCTGGAACTGGCCGCACAAGGCTGTTGTGCTGCGGAAGCGGGCAGTCTGCCGGTGGACTAGCTGTCAAAAAGGCCCGTTTTCGTTGCTAGTCCCCTCAAAAATGGCTGTTTTCAAGCGAAAACCTAAGGACTAGCTACGTTTTCCCGGGATTTTGACAGCTAGTCCTGCCGTATGCGGCCGGCCGCTCTCTATGCGCTGTACTGCCGGCTGATGGCGGACGTGGCGGAGGCGATGGCGGAATATAAGCCGTAGCGTTAAGAACAGGCGGGGTGTTGCCGAAAAAGGACCTTGACTGGTCGACGACGTTACAGCCGGAGCAGACGGCTGTAAAAGGAGGAGGTTTCAAGGTGCGGCATAAACCCCGCCTGTTCAGCGTCAAGCGGCGCCCCTATTCCGCCATCCCTCCGCCACGCAGCAAGCCGGCACCGCCCCCCGCCACCTACCCGGGAGCCACCGCCGCATAAACAACAAGAGGCCGACCGGGATGGTCGACCTCTGTGAAAATTTTTGTATGTATGCCGGGCGCAGTGCGCCGCGGGCGGGACAATGCTAGTATGACTGTGCGATTGCAATGAAGTCTGCTGCCTTGAGGGCTGCGCCGCCGATGAGGCCGCCGTCGATGTCAGGGCATGCAAAGAGCTCCTTCGCATTTGAAGGCTTGCAGCTGCCGCCGTAGAGGATAGTGATTTCCTCAGCGAGTGCGCCGAACTTCTCGGCAAGCACCTTGCGGATGAAAGCGTGGATTTCCTGTGCCTGCTCGCTTGTTGCAGTGACACCTATACCGATAGCCCATACAGGCTCGTATGCGATTACAACATTTGCCATCTGCTCTGCAGTAAGTCCGAAGAGGACCTCTTCGATCTGGGCCCTTACAACTGCGAAGTGGTTGCCAGCCTCGCGCTCTGCGAGCATTTCACCAACGCAATAGATGGGTTTGAGACCGTTCTCGAATGCGAGAGCCATCTTCTCAACCAGGGTTGCAGAAGTCTCACCGTAATACTGACGACGCTCTGAGTGGCCGAGGATCACATACTCGCAGCCGACACCTGCAATCATGGCAGCAGCAACTTCACCTGTGTAAGCGCCTTTTGCCTTGTTTGCGCAGTTCTGTGCAGAAAGAGCGATTTTTGAATCTGCGATTACCTCACCTACGCTTGTAAGATGTACGAAAGGGGGAGCAACCACGAGGTTTACGTCAGAAGGGACTTGACCGAGTGCGGCAACGAGGTCTTTTGCCAGAGCCACACCTTCAGCAACTGTGGTATTCATTTTCCAGTTGCCTGCAACGATTTTTTTACGCATAGTATAAATGTTTGATTTGAATTATTATCTGATTCGGCTGGCAAATATAACACAAAGATTATGATTTTCAGTTTTTTTCATTTAAATTAGTACCTAACAAACAATCAAACCATTATGGAAGATAACGAAAACAAAATTGAAGAAGTAGCTGAAGAGATCAAAGCTGAAGCTGCTGAAGGAAAAGCTGCTTTCGAAGAGAAGAAGGCAGAACTCCAGGATAAGGCCGAAGAGCTGCGCGACAAGATCGTGGACAAGGCCGAAGACATCTCAGAAAAACTGAGCGACAAGGCTGACGAAATCAAGGAAGAACTCAAAGAGAAGGCAGCGGACTTAAAGGAAGACTTCAAAGAGGATTTCCAGGAAAAGAAGGAAGAACTCAAGGAAAAAGCCGCCGAGACAAAAGAGAAGATCAAAGAGAAAATCAACGAGATGGAAGCAGAAAGCGCTGCTGCCGACGCAAACGCCACCTACACAGAGGATGAAGTCAGGAACGGCACGCTGATGGGCATTCTGGCATACCTCGGTATTCTCAACCTCATCCCCTTCTTCGTAGAGAAAGAAAACAAGTTCGTACGTTTCCACACCGTCCAGGGCTTCACACTCCTCATCATCTGGGTGATTCTCGTAGTTATCGACGCCCTCACAGGCAAGTTCCTGAATTTCGTATTCAACACTCTCGAGTTCCTTGTAGGAATCTGGGCAATCATCGGAATCGTGAATGTCATCAAGGGCGAAGCAAAAGAGCTTCCTCTGATAGGCAAATACAGATTCATCAAATAATTCAAATCAAATCCTTACTCACACCTTACAAAGACATCCGGCCGGGAACGAATCCAGGCCGGATGTTATTTTTATGGCAGCGGCATGAACAGCCGCCTGAGCCACCTTAATCGAGGAATATGCTCTTCAATGACTCTATCTCCTCCTTTGTAAGGCCTATGGCATCCATATACGCCTCTGCCTTTTCCTGAAGGGTCTTTCCGGGAAGCAGCACAAACAGATCCCAGAAATTCTTGAATCCGGGGTTGTCGTTGCGGCCCCGGTGTCCGAAACGGGTGAGCGATGTAAGCTCATAGTCCCAGATGGCATCCTCGTAGCTTACGCCAAGCAGCATCTGCAGCAGGAAGCACACTGTGCCGGTACGGTCCGCACCACCGAAACAGTGAATGTATACAGGATAATTCTCTTTGTGTGACAGGTACTTGAAGCATTCGGCATATTTGATATGTCCGTCAAAGATGAACGCACCGATATATGCCCCTATCTGGAATCTGGCATACTTCACAGAAGGTCCCAGCGGGCTTGCCCAGCCCTCGGGACACTGATAGTCGCCCCTGAGGTCCACGTCACTGTGGATCTTGAGATCTTCCAGAAGAATACGCTTACCCTCATCAGTAATGTTCAATGTATGTCCCTCCTCTTTGATTCCGGTCATCTCTGAACCGCGGTACAGAAGCCCCCTGCGGGTCATGCGGCCGTCTGCGGTGGGATAACCTCCCACATCGCGCACATTGTCGCAACCGGGGATATTGATCTGGCGGTAATAAAGATTGTGGACCGAGTCACACGGCATCTGGTCCTGAGCTGCTGCCGTTAACGAGAGCAGCACGCAGGCAAGTGCAAGAAAACATTCTTTCAACAATTTCATAGGCTATCAGATTTTTTTGGTCAATGCAATATAATCGCAATACAGTTTGTCATATCTCTCAACCTCGGCGGGCTCGGGAACATACTCCTTGGCATAGCCTGAGTTCATTGCAGCCTGGGCATCACTCACGCTCTTGTAAATGCCGGATGCCGTTGCAGCAACCATAGCCGCACCGAGTGCGCAGGCCTGGTCGGTCTTGCACACCTTGATGGGAACACCCATTACATTTGAAAGAGTCTGCATCACGAATGGAGACTTGAGGGCTATACCGCCGATACCGATTACAGCATCGATGCGCACGCCTTCGCTCTTGAAGCGCTCCATGATTGCACGCGAGCCGTATGCCGTAGCCTCGACCAGGGCACGGTACACCATGGGAGCGGTGGTGCCGAGGGTGAGGTTGGTGATGGTTCCCTTGAGGGTCTGGTCGGCATCGGGAGTGCGGCGGCCGTTGAAATAGTCGGTGGCAAGGGCACAGCTCTGCTCGGGAGTAACCTTCTCCGCCTCGCGGGTGAGATATGCCATCATGCCGTCCTTTATCTCATCAACCAGGGCTTTCTTAACCTGGGGAGGATATGAATTCGAGCGGTTGATGATGTCGCATGCCGGTGTCTCTACAAAGCGTTTGAGCCATGCATATATATCGCCGAATGCGCTCTGGCCAGCCTCAAGGCCTATGAATCCGGAAACAATCGAGCCATCCACCTGCCCGCAGATACCGGGAATGAGCTTGCCTTCCATCTCCTGGTAGGTGGCGGTAATCATGTCGCAGGTCGATGTACCTATCACGCGGACCATTGTATTGGGTGCAGCATTTGCTCCCACTGCGCCGAAATGAGCATCGAGCGCACCGCCTGCCACAACCACGTTTGTGCTGAGGTCGAACTTTGCAGCCCACTCGGGTGAAAGGGTGCCTACAGGCTTGTCGGCAGTGAAAGTCTCGCAGAAGAGGTGCTCGCGCAGCCCCTTGAGTGCAGGCTCGATAGATGTGAGGAACTCTTCTGAAGGAAGTCCGTTCCAGTCGGGATGCCACATGGCCTTGTGTCCGTGGGCGCAGCGGCTGCGGACAATCTTGTCTGCGCGGGTCACGCCTGTAAGCAGGGCGGGCATCCACTCGCAATGCTCTACCACAGAGTATGCAGCCTCTGCAACTGCGGGATCCTCTCTCATGATGTGGATCACCTTGCTCCAGAACCACTCTGAAGAATAGATTCCGCCTTCATATCTGCTGAAGTCCACATCTGCCTTCTTGCAGGCCTCGTTGATTTCAGCTGCTTCTGCGATAGCGGTGTGGTCTTTCCACAGCACGAACATTGCGTTGGGATTCTCGCTGAACTCGCGGCGGAGGGCAAGAGGCTCGCCGTACATGTCCACGAAGCAGGGAGTGCTGCCGGTGGTGTCGAAGGCAATGCCCACAACATTCTCACGCACCTCTGGATCGACTCCCGCAAGTGACTCCTTGATTACTGTCTCCATGGCCTCGATATAGTCGAGGGGATGCTGACGGTACATGTTCTTAGAAGGGTCGCAGTATTTGCCCTGTTTCCAGCGCGGATAATAACAAACTGCTGTTGAGAGTGTTGCGCCGTTCGATGCATCCACAATCACGGCGCGTGCCGAATCGGTTCCGTAATCGACACCTATAACATATTTGCTCATATTCTCAATGATTTTTGATTTGAAATTTCATTTGAAGCCTAAAGGTAACAAAGATTTCTTATCTTTGCAAAGATGGACAGACTATTCGTAATAGACGGGCACGCCCTGATATTCAGGATGTATTATGCATTCCTGCGCCGCCCCATGATAAACTCCAAAGGGGTTGACACATCAATCCTATACGGTTTCACAAAATATATCCTGGAGATCATCTCCAAGGAGCACCCCACCCACATGGCAGTGGCATTCGACCCCCCGTGCGCCACATTCCGCCACGAGGCATACCCGGAATACAAGGCAAACCGCAGCGCCGCCCCGGAGCTTGTGAAAGAGGCCCTGGACCCGCTGTGCGAGATAGTGCAGGCGCTCGGCATCCCGGTGGTGATGAAGCCTGGCTTCGAGGCCGACGACGTGATCTGCTCCATTGCGAAGCGGTTTGCCGGTGAAGGGATGCAGGTCTACATGGTGACGCCCGACAAGGATTTCGGGCAGTGCGTGACCGGCAACATCTTCCAGTACAAGCCCGGCAAAGGCGGCGGCGAAAACATTGTCATGGACGAAAAGGCCATCTGCGAATATTACGGCATCCCCTCTTCCCGCAACGTGATAGACATCCTCTCCATCTGGGGCGACTCGTCAGACAACGTGCCCGGCGTGGCCGGAGTGGGCGAAGTGGGTGCGAAGAAGCTTGTGGGCAAGTATGGCGGCCTGGACAATATCTACGCCCATCTTGACGAGCTCACTCCTAAGATGAGGGAGTCTTTCATTGCCGCTAAGGACCATATCGGAATGAGCCGTTTCCTGGTCACCATCAAAGATGACATCGACCCCGGAATCACTCCTGAAGAGATGAAGCTTACCGTTTCCTGCTCGCAGAAAGTGGCAGAGCTTTTTGACAGATACGAATTCGGATCTCTGCTGAAGATGCTGCCGCAGTGTGAAGGCGGTGCGCAGCCCGCGGCTACGCCTGCCGCAAAACACCTTGAATATCAGCTCGTAAGCAGAAAAGAGCTGCTCGGCGCAGTGAAGGATACCGTTGCAGTGGACCTGGCAGAAGAAAGCACCACCGCCGTGCTGGCCGCAGATGGCAGATGTGCAAGGTTCACCCTTGACGACAGCGACTTCGCCACTGTCATGCAGGCCCCTGCCGTTGCCAAGACAGGCCACGGCCTGAAGAATATGATGCACATCCTGGGCAGTGCCGGCATCGAGATGAATGGCAGGCTGCTGGACATCGAAATAATGCATTATCTGCTGGAGAGCGAACGCAGCCACAAGCTTGACTTCCTGCTGCGCAGCTATCTCGACCTCCATATGGAGGCCGCCCCCGCAGAGCAGGCAGGAAAGCCTGCAGAAGAGCCTGCAGCACAGTTCGACCTCTTCTCCATCCCCGAACCGCAGGAGGCCGAAAAGGCCGAGTCAGACGATGACCTGCGCCGCGCCGCCGCATGTTCGCTGCTTGCCCCGGTGCTGGACAGAGAGCTGGAGAAGGCAGGGCTTTCAGACCTCTATTACACTTTGGAGATGCCGCTCATCAGAGTGCTCTTCGATATGGAGGAGGCAGGTGTGAAGATAGACGTAAACCAGCTGAACAACTTCGGTGCATCGCTGGAAAACGATGCTGCGCGTCTTGAAGAGCAGATCCGCGGGATTGCGGAAGACCCTTCGATGAATGTCCAGTCGCCGCGCCAGAT
>JAGHVP010000001.1 GCA_018064305.1 Candidatus Equibacterium intestinale
GGAGTGAACTCATACAGGTCGGAATATGGCTTGTTGAAGATTGAATAGTCGAATGTATTGGCGAATTTCTGCAGCGAATCGGCCACATAATTGTCTTTTGAGTCCGGCTTGTTTATCTCCATCACATTCACCTTGTACAGGCGGCTTACTTCAACCGTCGGATCTATCTGGGCATGCGCTGTGGTTGCAACAAGCATCACTGACGCCACAATTAACAATTTGTTTATGCTGTTTGTTTTCATGGTTGCTCTGTTTTAGATTAATCCCTATTTCGCACCGGCCTTTTCGGGAGAAAGAGAGGAGAGTTTCATGAGCCTCATCTCCACCTGCTCGAGCACGTCGTCCTGCTTGGACTCTGGCTTGTACTCATCGGCAATGCTCTGGTAGGTTGCGCGTGCCTGAGCGAAATCACCGCGGTCTGCAAACGAATCACCCAGCACTATGAAGCTCTTGGCCAGCCAGTACATGTGCGGAGTCTGAAGGTCAGAGAAGGCATATACTTTCTCTTCAAGCGCAGTAAAGTCTCCCGAATCATACAGATCCTCTATGAGGATATACATACTTTCGGCACCTATCAGGTCAGACACATCTCCGCTGAGTGAGGTGAAGACAGGACGGGCAGCATCGCGGTTGCCCAGAACCACATACGATTTTGCAGCTATATAATCTGCCTGACGGCGGGTAGGTTCAGAATAAACCGAGGCATCACGCAATGACTCCGACTCCTTGATTGCCTTCAGGTACTGACGGTTGCCGAAATATGAAAGCATCTTGCCGATCTTGGCTTTTTCAATAACTTCTTCACTTGAAGTTGCGTTGAGCAGCGCATCGTATGCTTCAACAGCCTTTTCATAGTGTCCCAGAGAGTATGATATGTCGGCCAGGTTGAGCGTTGCATTCTCGGCCAGATCACCGTCACACTTCTCTTTTGCCATCTCGTAGGCATCGGCAGCATATTCCTTGCGCCCCTGCCTGCGGTATGCTTCCGCCATGTACCAGTATGCCTTGCCCACATTGCCCGAGTTGGGATATGTCTCTATGAAAGACCTGAGTGCACTTACCGCACCGGTATAATTCTGTGAATAGTAGATCTGCTCGGCGGCGTTGAATATCATATCCGCCTTCTCTTCAGAAGTCTTGACATTCGAGAGACCCATCCTGTCAAGATATGCAAGGAACTCCTTGGGCTTGTTCTGCACCTCATACACGCTTTCCATTGCCGCCAGGGCATCCCTTGCCTCTGCAGAGCGTGGCATCTGGCGCACGATCCTGTCGTAATACGAAACGGCCTGCTGATACTTGCCCTCGTTGGCGTTGATCATACCGAGCTCCAGCAGTGACTTCGCATAGAAGAGGCTGTCGCGCATGTCCACAATCTCGTTGAAGCAGGAAGTTGCCTTCGCATTCTTGTTCTGCTGGACGTATGTGCGGCCCAGCTCGTAGAGTATATGCATATACAGCGGCGACTTCTTGTTTTCCTTTATAGCTTCCTCAAGTATCTTGAGTTTCTTGTCTGACTTTCCGCAAAGGCCGTATGCAAGTGCCGACTGATACCACGGGTAGAGGTCACCGTCGTCGAACTCATCAGCCACTTTCTCGTACTGCTCCGATGCCGCAGGATAGTTGTTCTGCATGAAATATGCGTCTGCCAGCCTCAGCCCGGCATCCTTGTCGCGGTTGTCATCGTCACCGGCACCCTTTGCAAGATATTCCGTGAAATACTTTTCAGCGGATGCGAAATTGTCAAGTTTGAAATTTGTGTAGCCTATGCTGTAGTCGAGCAGCGGCTCCATATCCGTGCCGTCGAATGCATGGCTCAGCATAAGGTCCTGCTGAAGATGCAGCGCATCGTTGTAACTGCCGCCCGCATACATGCATTCCGCCAGATAGTACTTTGCCACATTGCCCACCATTTCACTGCCTTCCAGCCCCATGCTCTCTTCAAGCATAGGCACGGCGCTGCGGAAGCTGCCGTTGTTTATCAGTTCCACGGCACGGAGCAGAAGGGCTTTCTGCAGGTTTGCGCGGTCGTTGTCAGACGGCCTTGAGATCTTGCGCATCGCATCTATGGCTGCGGTATAGTCTTTATCTTCAAGTGATGAAGTGGCGATGTATGAATTGATAATGTCGTCCTTGCCGCTGTCGGGATACTGCTGCACATACTGCTGGAAGACCGATATGTCGGAATTCACGTCGTAGCAGAGCTTTGCATAGTTGAAGAATGCATCTTCCTGGACCTGCTTGTCGAAACTGCACTGAGCGGCGGTCTTGAACGACTGCAGGGCGGCAACCTTGTTGCGCAGCCTGAGGTAGCACTCGGCCGAATAGTAGTAGGCGCTCTGCCCCAGCTCGTCTTCTGTGCTCACCACATGCTTGAACGCCTCGACGGCGTCTTTCCAGCTTTCCAGGGAGTATGACAGGACTCCCACGAAGTAGCGGTCCTTACGCGACAGCGTTGCTCCGGAATTGATATATTCGCGGAGATGCTTCATTGCATCCTGCGGTTCGTCCTTTGCGAAGTATGACTCGGCCACCATACGGCTGAGGCCGGCCTTCTGCTCCTTGTCAACCTTTGTATAGAGCTTAGGGCCGTTGGCGATGGTGTAGTCATAATCTTTCGTCATGAATTTGCACTCCACCATGTAATAGTCTGAATTCAGCGCGAAGCGCGAATCCTTGCGGGCTGCCTCGAAGAATGAAAAGGCATCGTCAAAACGCCCTGCGAGGTAATTCACATATCCCGAGTAGTAGATTGAAGGATACGTATACTGTGACTGCGGACGGCCGATCACCTTCTGGAACCCCTCCAGGGCGGCGTCGTACTTGCCGGCATATATCGAGCAATATGATTTCTTGAAATAGAATTCGCTCAGGGCAGACTTGTAGAGGTTGCGCGGCTGGATGCCTTCATACATCACAAGCGCCTGGGTATATTCCTGACTGTCATATTTGGCCGAGGCAAGGTTCATCTTGAGTGCCGCCAGCTGAGGGTCGTTCGGGAAGTCAGTCTCGAGGTTCTTGACCAGGCCGTCCACATCGTCGCGGCCGAGTGCGATGGCGCACATTATCTTGTTTGCCATAACCTCTGAGTAAAGCAGCGAACGCTTGTCCGGCATATCGTAGGCCAGACGGTCGAGCTCCTGCTCGGCCGCCACATACATTCCGTTGTTATACAAGTCTTTGGCCGACTCCAAACGGTCTTGGAACGAAGCGTTCCTGCCAACCTGGGCATTCACAAAGCCGGAGGGCAGAAGCAGCAGAAGGGCTGCCAGAAATATCATTTTTTTAATCATACACAAAATTAACCTTTTTTTTCTAAATTCGCGATATGGAAGAACACAACCCACTCATCGAGTTTGCAAATGTCGACATCAACAATGGCGACAGTCTGGTTATCGAAGATTTCTGCTTCACCCTTGACAAAGGGGACTTCGTCTATCTCACCGGCAAGGTGGGCAGCGGCAAAACTTCGATCATCCGCTCGATTACCGCAGAAAACCCTGTAAGTACAGGTTCTGCCCGCGTGGGTGAGTTCGACCTTATCGGAATCAAACGTAAGCAAATATCGTTCCTACGCCGCTCGCTCGGCATCGTTTTCCAGGATTTCCAGCTTCTGATGGACCATTCAGTCTATGAGAACCTTGAATTCGTACTCCGCAGCACCGACTGGAAAAGCCGCAAGGAGATAGACGAGCGCATTTCAGAAGTACTTGAAA
>JAGHVP010000105.1 GCA_018064305.1 Candidatus Equibacterium intestinale
AAAGCGTGAACTTCCTCAACGAGCTTGAATATATCGACGGCAAAGTGTGGGCGAATGTCTACGGCAAGAGCGACATCCTCATCATAGACCCCGCCACCGGGAACGTCGAGGGCGTAATAGACTGCAGCTGCCTCGAAGGCATGCTTGATTCGACAGACGGCATCGATGTCCTGAACGGAATAGCCTACCGCCCGGCCACGAAGGAGATCTTCCTCACCGGGAAATACTGGCCCAACATGTTCAGCATAACGCTGCAGCAGAAATAGTCATTACACGAGCCGGCTGTCCGCTAATGGCTTGAATCCATTGTAAAGTCAAGTATGCCACCATTCAGAAGGCTGAAATGGTTCAGGGTGTGTTCTTTAACTGCCTTATCCTCGAATGTGAGCTGTTTCACATAGACATTCTCCGGAGAATTAGCCTTTGCCCTGATTGTAAGCTTCTTGTCGCTGGGAAGCGAAACCACCACCTCTTTGAAGAGAGGCGAACCCAGCTCATAGTCGGGGCTGCCGGGGCACATCGGGTAGAAGCCGAGCGCCGAGAACACATACCATGCAGAGGTCTGGCCGTTATCTTCATCACCGCAGTATCCGTCGGGGGTTGCAGCATAGAAACGTCGCATCACCTCGCGCACACGTGCCTGCCCTTTCCACGGACAGCCGGTGTAGTTGTAGAGATATATCATATGCTGCACAGGCTGGTTGCCGTGGGCATAGTTGCCCATGTTCATGATCTGCATCTCCCTTATCTCGTGTATGACAGAGCCGTAGTAGCTCTCGTCGAATACAGGAGGAAGCACAAAGATTGTGTCCAGCCGCTGCTCGAAACTTTCACTGCCACCCATAAGTTTCACCAGACCTTCAGGATCGTGGAACACCGACCATGTATAGTGCAGGGCATTGCCTTCAGTAAAATCACCGCCCCATTTGAAAGGGTTGAAGTCTGGTGCGAACTCACCGTTCTGCCTTCTGCCGCGCATCCAGCCGCTTTCAGCATCGTAGAGGTTGCGCCAGTTGCCGCAGCGTTTCTTGTAGACATCGATCTCTTTGGGTTTCTTGCCAAGAGTCTTGCCCAGCTGGTATATGCACCAGTCGTCGTAGGCATATTCCAGGGTACGTGCTGCACTTTCGTTGAGCCCTGCGTCACAGGGGACATAGCCCAGCTTGTTATAAAGCATCCAGCCGGCACGTCCGGAAGAAGGCACTGCATCGTAGCAGTTGTTTGCATCTTTTATCAAAGCCTCCCACAGCACATCGATATCGGCGTCTCCGCTCACCCCTTTGATGAAGGCATCGGCCACTATTGAAGCAGTATTGTTGCCGACCATGCAGTTGCGGTGGCCGGGAGAGCACCACTCGGGCAGATAACCGCTTTCCAGGTAGTGGTTGACAAAGCCCTGCTGAACCTTTGCGCTCACTTCCGGATAGACCAGGTTCAGAAGCGGCATCTGGGCGCGGAACACATCCCAGCAGCCGTAATCCACAAAAAGATAGCCCGGCATCACCTTGCCTGTATGCGGGCTGTAGTGCATCACTTTGCCGTCGGGGGTCATTTCAGACATCTCTCTGGGGAAAAGCAGTGAACGGTAGAGGCAGGAATAGAATGTCTTCAGCACATCCGGGTCTTCACCTTCGGGATTCACTCTGATGCGCCCGAGAACCTCATTCCAGGCGGCACGGCCCGCAGCAGCTGTGGCGGAGAAACTCTCTTTCGCACGGTTGAACTCTGCCTGCTCGAGGCTTATGAAAGAAGAGCCCACCGAAACGCACACCTTCTGGCCGCGTTTTGTCTTGAAACCAACAACTGCCATAGTATGAGAGCTTTCACACTCGGTGCGGCCGTCTTTAAGGCTTTTGCCGTCTGCCACCACTGCCACATAGTCGAAATCAGTGTCAGATTCCATCACAAACCAGTTCTTGAACCCTTCTGCCACACCGCCGCTGTTCTTTGTGGAATAGCCGGTGATGCGGCGGCCGTCTATCCTCACGAACGACCCGCCGTCGAAGGCGTCGACTATAAGATACGCCATCTCGGCCTCGGGATATGTAAAGCAGAAGACAGCACCGACCTTTGTGGGAGCGACTTCTGCAGTCACATCATAATCTGCCAGATAGACACTGTAGTAGTAAGGCTTTGCCGCCTCACTCTTGTGAGAGAACCAGCTGGCACGCTCGTATTCCTTGAACTTGAGGGTGCCTGTCACAGGCATAAGGGAGAACTGACCGTAATCGTTGATCCAGGGCGAAGGCTGGTGTGTCTGTCTGATGCCGCGGATCTTGTCGGCCGTGTAGCTGTATATCCATCCGCTGCCCATCTCACCTGTCTGCGGCGTGTAGTAGTGGTTACCCCACGGGAGGCCTGTGGCTGGATATGTATTGCCGGTTGAAAGCTCGGGTCTGGACATTGTGCCCACCAGGGTCGAGACATAATCCACCGGTTCTTTCTGCGCAGATGCGCAGAAACTGCAGGCGGCAAGCAGCAGAAATATCAGGGATATGGCAGTTCTTTTCATAAGGCAGAAGTCTTTTCTACAAAGTTAGCCCCTTTTAACTAACTTTGCAAAAGATAAAACCTATCAAAATGACAAAAATAAGAGTTGCCACAATCGGTTCCAGCACCATAACTGATTCTTTCCTTGCAGGTGCGCGCCATGACGGAAGATTCATTCACGAAGCAGTCTGCTCACGCACAGCAGAAAAAGGTGGCGCGTTCGCCGCGAAGCACAATGTAAAGAAGCTTTACACATCATTGGAAGATCTTGCCGCAGACAGCAGCGTGGATGCAGTGTACATTGCCTCACCCAACAGCTGCCACGCACCGCAGGCCATCGCACTGATGAATGCAGGAAAGCATGTGATATGCGAAAAGCCCATTGCCACCTGCCCGGAAGATTTCGAAAGGATGGCAGAGGCTGCGCTGCGCAACAAGGTATCGTTCATGGAAGCCATGAAGACCACCCTCCTGCCCAATTTCTACGCGGTGCGCGACTCACTTGGCAAGATAGGTACAATCCGCAGATACACAGCCCAGTACTGCCAGTATTCATCAAAGATGGCAATGTATAAGCAGGGCAATGTGGCAAGCAATATGGACCCGCGTATGGGAGGCGGGGCGCTGCTTGACCTGGGCATCTACTGCATCGCCCCCATGGTGCACCTGTTCGGGGCACCGTGGCAGGGAGAGTTCAGCCGCAGGAAGCTGGAGGAATGCGTAACAGCCCAGAGCACAACTGTTTACCCGGGCAGCGACCTCAGCCGCGGAAATTCGCCGCACCCGGAGCTCGGCATAGACGGGCAGGGATCCATGATAATCCGCTATCCCGGAATGGAGTGCGTGCTTACTTACTCGAAGATAACCGATTCGCAGCTTCCGGCAGAAATCCAGGGAGACAAGGGAGCCATCCTGATAGCCCCCATCTCGCTGATGAAGTCACCCAGGATCGTATACCGCAAGGGATGCGGCACACGGGGCGACAGCGGATTCCACAACGAATTTGCGTCCGATACCGCACAGGCCGGCACGGAAGACCTTTCACGTGAGACTGCCGCAGACAATATGTACTATGAAGTCAGGGAGTTCCTTGACATGATAGAGAGCGGCCGCATCGAATCGGAGCACAACACCTTCGAGCGCTCTCTCATCTGCATGCAGATCTGCTCACGCTAAGCCATCAGTGCATCGAGAGTACCGATGATATCGCCGCGCATCCTCACCGTTTCGCGGTATTTCTTGTTGCGGGTAACCTTGAACCACACCTTACGCACACGGTTCACAAGCTTTATGCTCAGGACAAGCACACGCTGGAACACCACCAGTGTGACAGGGAGCAGCAGCAGGAACACCAGTGCAATCCAGAATGTCTTGGTGAATATCCAGCAGAGGGCAAACAGCAGAAGATACCACACCGGGAACACAATAAGAGTGCCCACAGCAAAGATGAATGATGTCTTGAGCATGGGATCGTCTGTCTTGCGGCCGAAGCTTTGACTTACAAGATATGGTACGATGTTGAGCACGGTGGAAACCACGAACAGAGGCAGCAGGGCCGCCCACAGGACTGTCCTGGTCACAAACCCGGCTGCACGCGTATGGGAGAGTATCCAGTCGCGCAGCTTGAGCCCGTCAAGGTTCGAATGATATGCGGCAGTCTTGTCCATAAGCGCCTCGAAAGCATCGGGATCCGACATTGCAAGCTCTTTCACCCTGCTGTTGATGGCCTGCTGTGCTGCAAGACTGTCTGTAAGCGAACGCTTACCCATCCCTTTTACTTTCTTATACCTTCCTGCATACA
>JAGHVP010000036.1 GCA_018064305.1 Candidatus Equibacterium intestinale
AACAAGAACCACTTGAAGACATTGGACATCAAGATAGATTTCAACAAGGACGTCTACATGGTGGGAACAGACGGGGCACAGCGTCTCCTTAAGAATCAGGAAGATGCTGACAGCTTCAATCTGTTCACAATCGACAAGGGTGATACAATGATATTCAGAATAAAATAATTTAACATACAGATCATGAAAAGAATTTTTTTATTTATCACGGCTGCCTTGGCGGTTCTTGCTTCCTGCACAGACTACCAACCTACGATTGACAGTCTGCAGAAGCAGATCGACGAACTCAAGACAGACAATTCAAAACTTAACGAGACTGTGGCCGGGCTCCAGCAGATGGCCGAGGCTCTCCAGAACGGCGACAATGCCACTTCAATCAAACCTGTCACGCTCAATGGTGTGATCCAGGGGTACACTGTTACTTTCGAAGATGCCGGGGCAGTGACTGTCTACAATGCAAAAGCTAATGTCACAGTTGCAGAAGACGGCGGTAAATACTATTGGATGGTTGACGGTGACAGGCTTAAAGATGCAGCTGGCAACAAGATTTCAGTAGTGAACGAAACAGTGGTTCCTCAGTTCAAGGTTGAGAATGACGCACTCAAGGTGTCTGTAGACAACGGCAAGAACTGGGAAAGCGTAGGAACTGTTGCAAAACCTGTAATAGAGAAAGTGGAGGAGTTCGCAAACAAGGTTGTGATAACTCTTGCCGGCGGTGCTGCAGTCGAGATTCCAAAGACTGTTGATCTCAGTGTCAGCTTCACTGCTCCAGCAGAAATCGGGGCAGGCCAGAGTGCTGACTATACATACACAGTCACTGGCGGGAATGACGCAATACAGGTGATGGCATTCGCAAAGGATGGCTGGAAGGCAGAAGTAAGTGCGTCTGAATCTGCAACAGGCACCATCACAGTCACTGCACCCACTCCATTCGTGCCTGTAAACATACTTGTACTTGTAAGTGACGGCAAGGGCCGTACAGTGGTGGCTGAACTTCCTGACGTGGCACACGGAACGGACCCCGTTGATCCTGTTGACCCTGATGGACCTGTTGGCCCTGTTGGCCCCGTTGGCCCTGTTGGCCCTGTAGATCCTCAGGAAGATCCCGTCCTTACTGCTCTCCTGGATTCATATACAATCGGGTATGAAGGGGGCAGTGTAGAGGTTACTGTAAGAACAAACCTTAAATACACTGTCACATCAGATGAAGACTGGGTGCACTACAGCGCAACCAAGGTGATCCGCCAGGACGTTGTTGTCCTTACAGTTGACGCAAACGAAGAACAGAAGGCGCGTGAGGCTACCGTTTACTTCGAGAGTGGAGAATATCTGACAAGCATTGCAATTGTTCAGGATGCTGCTCCCGAGCCGGGTGCAGGCCCCAATCTCAGCGAGTATGGAACTGCTAACTGCTACATCGTATCAGCAGCCGGTGAGTATTATTTCAATGCGAAAGTGATGGGTTGCGGACAGTCAGGTATCGTGACCGAAGAGACTGCGTATTTCCACACAGACGATGCAACAATTGAAAGCCCCAGGAAGGCTGAGATCCTGCTCAATCAGAATGATGTCATCAGCGATGCAAGGTATGAAGACGGCAATATATGGTTCAAGGCATCCGGAAAGGCTGGAAACGCACTGATTGCTATAAGAAACAGATATGACGACCTCCTCTGGAGCTGGCATATATGGTGCACTCCCGAAGTGAAAGATGTAACCATTATTGCGTCGGATTTCAATGATACTGAATACCAGATGATGGACCGCAACCTGGGTGCTACGTCAACCGATCCCACAGACCTTCTGGGAAGCTATGGTGCATATTACCAGTGGGGCCGTAAAGACCCGTTCTTCCCCCAGGTGGATTTTGCATCACGCCAGTCTGTAAATGATGAAGGAAGTATCCTTTATGCGGTTGAGAATCCTACATCATACTTCAAGTCTGACCCTATGAAGAGCCGCACGCTCGACTGGGTCAGCACACGCCTCAACAACATGAGCTACTGGCTCTGGGGCAATCCCGAAATCGAATGCAACAATCCTGCTGATCTTGTGAAGACAATCTATGATCCCTGCCCGGTAGGTTATATGGTACCTCCCGCAGAGGCTATGGGGAACCTCGGCAGCTGCGAAGCTGAGTATATCGAGCAGGGCGTATATCTTACAATCGACGGTGTGAAGGTATATTTTCCTTACAGCGGTATCCTTTCACAGCAGGATTCACAAGGATACGCCACTCACGACGGATGGTATGGAAACTATGGTGACACAGACTCTGCTACCGGTGGCTGGGGCTACAGCTGCAGGCTCCAGACATCTACGACAGTTCAGTATGATCCCATGTGGGGTGGTGCTGGCGACCGCCTTTCTCCCTCACAGTTTGTTGTAGGCATCTTCCCGACACCTCCGTCATATTTGCTCGGCTATCAGATACTTCCTGTTTTCAATGGAGGATTCAGGTCTCAGGGAGCTTCAGTAAGATGTGTCAGAATTCCTGAAAATGAATAACAGATTCCGTTTATTGATACTTATGATTCTTGTGCCGGCTATCCTGCCGGCACAAGATTTTTTAGCTGCAGACTTTTCGCTGCCCATCTACAGGAACCGCAGTTCTGCAGAGCTGATAGTGGACTCACCCGGGTCTGACACTGCCAAAGTGGTTCTGTCGGACCGTGAAGGGACGCAGCTGAAGAGTTTCAGCTTCCCGCTGCAGGCTGGACGCAACACCTGCAGGCTCGATTCACTGCAGAATCTGCAGGCCGGGCGCTACTATGCCGACATCGCCCTGCGTGACACAGCTTTGCGCCGCATGCTCAGGATAGAGCGCGGATATGGACCCAGGCATCCCGACGGGCCTGTTTCTGACAGGAAACTGTTCTTCACACCTGATGGATATATGATTGAGAGTCTTAAGGGAAAGCTGGAATACAGCCAGCCGCAGGTTGACTTGGTCCATGTATGCAGCACCCCCTCTGAAGACGGATTCCTTGTGTTTGCAACAGACCTCTACCGTGATTCCACAGGCTGCACATACTGTGTGGCTGCAGACTATGAGTTCGATACATGGAATGCGTACAAGACAGAGCGCCCTGTAGTGATGAAGGCCGGTTCAGCCGACGGTCCGTACGTGCGCTGTGTGCCGGGTGATACAGGCTTTGTAAGAGATGCCGATGAAACTTTGAACTACGGCGGCAGCATCGGTGACAAGAAAGACAGATACGAAATGTACAATCCTGCCCGTCACGGTACATATTCGCTCGATGACATCTTCTTCATCCAGAACATAGAGCCTCACGATTACGGATGTGTAATGGCGGGATACCGTACATATTGGGTGGTGGCGCGCACATCTTCCGGCGAAGAGGTGTTCCTGCGCGACACCCCGGTTTTCACCGACATCGCCGAGTACAAGGGTGATGAATTCGACACCGGATTCACCACCAACGACAATTTCGGAAACTTCTGGAAAGTGGGGGACAGGCTTTTCGTGTCCCGCGGCCAGACAGTGCGCCGCGACAGTCCTTTTGACGTTCCGTTCGACAACCTGCCTTTCAGCCAGCGTATCATGTCGGTCTACAGCACTGCAGACGGTGTGGAGTGGATATGCCACAATGCCATTGTGGCTGCCGATGAGAACGAGGGCACAAGCATGCAGAGCTATGAGGCGAACATCATGAAAGTTGATGGAGCTGAACTCTGGCTCGCATTCCTTGATGCGTACGACTGCGTGCAGCAGCGTGTTTTTCCGCAGCTGGCATACAGCCGCGACGGCATCCATTTCGACAAGACGGGAACCTCTTTCTTCAGCGCCGATCCGCTTGACCACTGGGCTTTCGGGCAGATATACTGCTCCACTCGCTTCGTCGAGGAAGGCAACTACTGCTATCAGGCTGTGTCAACCGCCAGCATACCGCACTTTGCCATACTTCCTCCACTTAAAGTGGGCGACAGACGCAAGGTTACTGCTGCTGACGTGCAGGACTATTTCAGATACAACAACCTGGAATCTTTCGTCTATTTCGATGAATACGGGGGATTTGAAGGAATTGCAGAATCGATCCGTAAAGGCACTTACTCGGCCGGCCTTCTGAAATACCGTGCCGACGGGTGGTTCGCGGCCCGTGCTGCCCGCAATGTCTGCTTTGTGACGGTGCCGCTTGCTGCAAGAGGCTTCCTGTGTGCCAATGCCACCGTCGGGCGTGGCGGAAGGATGGAGATAGCCTTGCTTTCTGAAGATGGGGCTGTGCTCCAGAAGGTACGTGTGGAGGGCGACGGCCGCGCTATTCCTGTGATGAATCTTCCTGAAAGCGGCAGCTACCGCCTTCGTGTGAAGATGAAGAAGGCTGTGCTGTATTCACTCTCGGTTCAGTAGCGTGGCGCGTAAGTAGCTTGTAGATAGCTAGATAAATAAAACAGCCCCTTGGAATTTCAAGGGGCTGTTTTATTTATATTGTTGATTGTCAGCGCTTTCTGCGCCACGGCTTATTCCTGAGGGGTCAGAAGCTCGGCAAGTTTGTCGGCAAGTCTGGTCTCTCTGAGATCGCGCTCGATGATGATGCCCTGAGGATCGATGAGGACTGTGTGGGGAATGCCGTTTACTCCGTAG
>JAGHVP010000234.1 GCA_018064305.1 Candidatus Equibacterium intestinale
GGCTGGAAGAGCTGTCGTCGTGTTTCTGCCGGCGGGCGCAGGACACAAAAAAAGGATGCCCGTTCGGGCCATCCTTTTTTGATTATTGTGGAAAGACTAGAGTGCTTTGCCGTCGCTGCCAAGAACGTTGAGGATCTTGTGCATGTAGAGTTTCTTCATGTTGTCGCGTGCGGGACCGAGGTATTTGCGGGGGTCGAACTCAGCGGGCTTCTCGTCGAAAGTCTTGCGGATAGCTGCAGTCATGGCGAGGCGTGAGTCTGAGTCGATGTTGATCTTGCAGACTGCGCTCTTTGCTGCCTGACGGAGCTGCTCCTCGGGGATACCTACTGCTGCCTGGAGTTTGCCACCGTGTGCGTTGATAGTGTCAACCTCGTCCTGGGGAACTGATGATGAACCGTGGAGAACGATAGGGAAGCCGGGAAGCTGCTCCTCAACACCCTTGAGCACGTCGAATGCGAGGGGAGGGGGAACGAGACGGCCTGTCTGGGGATCTACTGTGCACTGCTCGGGTTTGAACTTGTATGCACCGTGAGATGTTCCGATTGAGATTGCGAGAGAGTCGCAACCAGTCTTGCTTACGAAGTCAACAACCTCTTCGGGTTTTGTATAGTGTGACTCTTCAGCAGCTACTTCATCCTCAACACCTGCGAGAACGCCGAGCTCAGCCTCGACTGTGACGTCGAACTGATGAGCGTATTCAACAACTTTCTTTGTGAGAGCGATGTTCTCTTCGTAAGGAAGAGCGCTGCCGTCGATCATGACTGAAGAGAAGCCGAAGTCAACGCAGCTCTTGCAAGTCTCGAATGAATCACCGTGGTCGAGGTGAAGAACGATCTGGGGTTTCTCCCAGCCGAGTTCTTTTGCATACTCGACAGCACCCTGTGCCATGTAGCGGAGGAGTGTCTGGTTTGCATAAGCACGGGCACCTTTGCTGACCTGGAGGATTACAGGGCTCTTTGTCTCTGCAGAGGCCTGGATGATGGCCTGGAGCTGCTCCATGTTGTTGAAGTTGAATGCGGGGATTGCGTATCCGCCGTCGATAGCCTTTGCAAACATTTCACGAGTGTTTACAAGACCTAATTCTTTGTAAGTAACCATAGTAAGAAATTAAATATATAAGTTATTGCTTTTACTCTCAATGTGGAGTGCAAATTTACATAAAAAACTTAAATTTGCCTTATGAAACATAAAGTAATTATTTTTTCTGCACCGTCCGGCTCAGGCAAGAGTACGGTGATAAACCATCTGCTTGAAAAATGCTCTGAACTGGAGCTCTCGATATCTGCCACATCACGTGCGCCCAGAGGTGAAGAGAAGGATGGAGTTGAGTATTATTTCCTTAGTACAGAGGAGTTTGAATCTAGGATTGAGGCTGATGAGTTCGTGGAATACGAACAGGTCTATAAGGGCTCGTACTACGGCACGCTCAAGAGCGAGCTGCAGCGTATCTGGGACAAAGGCCACATCATCCTTTTCGATGTTGACGTGAAGGGCGGTGTTAACCTAAAGAGAATCTTCGGTGACGACGCACTTTCCGTATTCATCCAGGCTCCTTCAGTGGAAGTTCTTAAAGAGAGGCTCATCAAACGCGGCACCGATACTCCCGAGGCAATAGAGACCCGCGTGGCCAAGGCCAGGGAAGAGATGGCATACGCACCGCAGTTCGACCGCATCCTCATAAACGACGATCTTGCAACCTGCCTGGCAGAGGCCGAGCAGATTGTGGCAGACTACTGAACAGCCGGTGCCGCAACCAAGCGGGCAGCCTTGTATTTCGGCACTTTCAACCCCCTGCACGCAGGGCATGCAGCCATACTGCGCCACCTGAAGCAGAGCGGCTTCGACAGCGTGAGGCTGGTAGTGTCTCCGCAGAGCCCCTTCAAGATGGAGGCGGCAGAGACTGCCGGAGAGCGGCTGGAGAAGGTGCGCGAAGCGGTGAAAAGGGCAGGCCTGGATGTGGAGGTGAGCGATGTGGAGTTCTCGCTTCCAAAACCCAACTATACGGTCAATACCCTCCGCTTCCTGAAAGAGCATGAGCCGGGCACCGAGTTTACCATAGCCATGGGGGCAGACAATATTGTAAGTATCGAAAAGTGGTATGAATGGCGCGAGCTGGTCGAAAACTACCAGATATGGGTTTATCCGAGAAGAGGCTATGATGTGTCGGAGCTGTGCGGCAGGCTCGGCTGCAATGTAAGGCTGATAGATGTGCCCATGGTGGACATTTCATCCACAGAAGTACGCGAAGGAAAAGCTAAAAAAGAAATGATCATATGATTTATAGGGAATTACCTGAAGAAGAGTTTGAAGATATTTCGGGCCGTATCCTGTATGAAGACAACCATCTGCTTGTAATAAACAAGAAAGTGGGTGAGATTGTGCAGGGCGACAACACCGGTGACGAACCGCTGAGCGAGACGCTGAAGGCATTCATAGCGCAGCGCGACGGCAAACAGGGCCATGTGTTCATGGGTGTGCCGCACCGTCTGGACCGCCCGGTGAGCGGCATCGCCATGTTTGCAAAGACTTCGAAGGCGCTGGAACGCATGAACGAGGCGTTCCGCACCAGCACCGTTTCAAAGACATACTGGGCTCTTACCTGTGCGGCTCCCGAGAAGGAAGAAGACACCCTTACCGACATGCTGCTGCGCAACGAAAAGCAGAACAAGACATATATCTGCCACAACGGCAATCCGCAGGCAAAGGAGGCGAAGCTGCGCTACAGGCTGCTCAAGTCGTTTGACCGCTACCATCTGGTCGAGGTAGAGCTTATTACAGGCCGCCACCACCAGATCCGCTGCCAGCTGGCAGGTATCGGATGTGTGATAAAGGGCGATTTGAAATACGGTGCGGCGCGCAGCAACCGTGACGGAGGCATCAACCTGCATGCCCGTTCCATCACATTCGTGCATCCTACAAAAGGCGAAACTATAACCGTGACGGCTCCGGTAAGCTGGCCGCCGTTCATCAACGAATAATAAATATGAAGAAATCACTCACATTCTTATTCGGTGCACTGCTGACATGTGCAGCCGGGTGCACCGGCAATGTGCCTGCAGGCACTTTCGTGCTTGACGGCACTGTTGAAAATGGTGGAGAAAACACCATATTGTATCTGGTGTCAGGTCATGACGTTGACACTTTGAATGTAGTTGACGGCAAGTTCTCGTTCGCCGACTCGCTCAAGGCTCCAGTAGAGGAACGCTACCTTTCCGCTGCTTATCCTATTTCGTATTCAGAGCGTAATTTCGCCAATTTCTATCTGGAAGAGGGCAGACTTACACTTGTGATTTCCAGCGTGGATTCACTTGCCAAGGCAAAGCTCACAGGTTCGGCCACCCAGGCAGAGATGGACGATACAATGCTCTTGTGGGACCATACTACGAGCCCCTTACGAAATTGAATCAAGACTACTATGTTGTCCGTGATGCGGGTGACAAAGAAAAACTCGCCCAGATTGAGAAAGAGATGCATGAACTGGGCAAAACCTACCGCGAAGTGGAGGGGAAATGGATATCAGAACACCCGCTCTCATACTATGCGTTCGAATCAAAGAGCCATGAGATGGGCAGGATGTCGTTCGAGGAGGTGGACTCCCTTTTCAATGCGATTCCTGAAAAATTCGTGGGGACAAGTGTCTACAAAAGAATTCAGAAAGAGCGCGACAACCTCATGAAGTCCGCTCCCGGTGCCGTTGCACCCGACTTCAGCGACAAGGACATCAATGGTGAAGAGTTTACCCTTTCTTCACTCAAGGGACATTATATCATCCTGGATTTCTGGGCTTCATGGTGCGGTCCCTGCCGTGCTTCCATGCCCCATGTGCTTGCGGCATACGAGAAGTATAAAGACAAGGGACTGGAAGTGGTATGCGTTGCCGATGATGACCACAGCGCCGACAAGTGGAAGGCAGCGGTGGAAAAAGACGGCACTCAGGATTTCCATCATGTTCTCCGCGGCCTGAAACGCACAGCAAATGGCGGATATGACATGAGTGAGGACAAGAGCGACGATTACGCCGTTCATTACCTTCCCACCAAGTACCTCATCGGTCCCGACTTCAAGATTGTGGGCAGGATAGATGAAGAGGAAGTAATGGATGCAAAGCTCCAGGAAGCTTTCGGTTTCTAACGGAAGTCCTGATGAAAAAAAAGAGGGTGTCTAAAAAGTCCTAAGGATTGTTATTACCATGCTCTTTGTGCTCCAGCAAGAAGATCTTTAGCCCACATTGCAGCTAATGGCGTGCTAACCTCCTGATTTTGAGGGTGGGTCTTTTTCGGGAGGTCGTTCCCGGAGCCACACAGATTTTAACGAGCAGACCGGGAGGGCGGGGATGCCCAGTGCCGTCTGGATTTCGGCCAGCTTGGCCTCTGGCGTGGTGCTGCGGCGGACTTTGAGGATGTGACCGTTTG
>JAGHVP010000127.1 GCA_018064305.1 Candidatus Equibacterium intestinale
CAACGCCAAGTTTGCGAAAGAGCCCGTCGAGGTGCTGCATATCATAGGCGGTGGCAGCAAGAACGCCCAGCTCAACCAGATGACTGCAAACAGCACCAAGCTCAGAGTGGTTGCAGGTCCTTCTGAGGCCACCACAATCGGCAACGTGATGATCCAGGCACGTGCGGCAGGTCTGGTAGGCTCGAAAGAAGAGATGCGCGCACTCATCGCCGACAGCATCACCACAGAAGAATATCTTCCCAAGGATTCAGAGATCTGGGATGCAGCTTACGAGAAATTCAAAAAAATCATATCAAAATAAACAATACTTGAAAAAATGAAAGATCTTAAAATCACACAGGCTTACGAAATAGCAAAAGAGCGCTATGCAGCCATCGGTGTAGATACCGAAAAAGTACTTGACGTCCTCGGCAAATTCCAGATTTCAATGCACTGCTGGCAGTCAGACGACGTGCACGGCTTTGAAGTTCAGGCAGGCGCACTCTCAGGCGGTATCCAGTCTACAGGCAACTATCCCGGCGCAGCACGCAACATCGACGAGCTCCGCTCAGACATCCTCAAGGCAAAGAGCCTCATCCCCGGTACACACCGTCTCAACCTCCACGAGATCTACGGTGACTTCAAAGGCAAGGTGGTAGACCGCGACGAAGTAACTCCCGAATATTTCCAGAGCTGGATAGAGTGGGGCAAGGAGAACAACACCAAGCTCGACTTCAACTCAACTTCATTCTCACATCCCAAGAGCGGCAACCTCTCACTCGCAAATCCCGACAAGGGCATCCGTGATTTCTGGATCGAGCATACCAAACGCTGCCGTGACATCGCCGATGCAATGGGTAAGGCACAGGGTGACCCCTGTATCATGAACGTATGGGTACACGACGGATGCAAGGATGTTTCTGTCAACCACATGCTTTACCGCCAGCTTCTCAAAGACTCTCTCGACCAGATCTTTGCTGAGGAGAAGAAGAACATGAAGGATTGTATCGAAGGTAAGGTATTCGGTATCGGCCTCGAGAGCTTCACGGTAGGTTCACACGACTTCTACACAGCTTATGCTGCAAAGAACAACAAGATCCTCACAATCGACACAGGCCACTACCATCCCGCAGAGATTCCTGCCGACAAGATTTCAGCAGTCCTCAACTTCGTTCCCGAACTGATGCTTCACGTGAGCCGTCCCGTACGCTGGGATTCAGACCATGTAACCATCATGGACGACAACACCCAGGAGCTCTTCAGCGAAATCGTACGCGCAGACGCCCTTGACCGTGTACACTGCGGCCTCGACTATTTCGACGGCGCAATGAACCGCGTGGGTGCATACGTAACAGGCAGCCGTGCAGCACAGAAGTGCCTGCTCCGCTCACTCCTCGAGCCTACCGCACAGATGAAGGAATACGAGCTCGCCGACAAGCATTTCGAGGTTCTCGCACTCTTCGAAGAGGCTAAGGCAATGCCTTGGGGCGCAGTTTACGATGAGTTCTGCCTCCGCAACAACGTTCCCGTAGGCGATGCATTCATCGCTGAAGTTCAGAAATACGAAGCAGACGTTACTTCACACAGATAATTCCTGAAGCACTATGATACTAATAGGTCTGCTTATCATAGCCATCGGCGCATTCTGCCAGGCCAGCAGCTACGTTCCTATCAACAAGATCAAGGAATGGAGCTGGGAAAGCTACTGGATAGTGCAGGGTGTTTTCGCATGGCTTGTGTTCCCCATCCTGGGCGCCATGCTTGCCGTAACTCCCGGAAACTCGCTTTTCGACCTCTATACAGCCGATCCCAAGGCCACTTTCCTCACTATCTTCTTCGGAATGCTGTGGGGCGTGGGCGGTCTTACCTTCGGCCTCTCTATGAGATATCTTGGCGTGGCACTCGGCCAGAGCATCGCCCTCGGTATCTGCTCTGCCCTCGGCGTTGTGATGACCCCTGTCATCAAAGGTCTCATCAACGGCACTTTCGCCACTGAGATTTCAACCCTCACAGCCGCTGTGATTGTTGGTGTTGTGGTGTCATTCATCGGCATCCTCATCATCGGTATCGCAGGCAGCATGCGCGCAAAGGCCGGCAAGACTGCCGACAATGCAGAAGGGGAGACCCGCTTCAACTTTGGAAAGGGTATCCTGGTGGCTTTGATATCAGGTTTCATGAGTGCCTGCTTAAGATTGGGCCAGGGCTTCGGATCAGTTATGTTATTCGCCGATACCAAGCCCTTCTTCCAGGGGGTGCCCGCAGTGGCTCTCGTGAGTTTCGGCGGTTTCTTTG
>JAGHVP010000221.1 GCA_018064305.1 Candidatus Equibacterium intestinale
TCGTACGGTAGATATCATAGGTCCATTCAGCCATGTGCTCAACAGCAAGCGCCACATCGGGACTCTGCTTGCTTACCGTAAAATAGACGGTGGGATTCATATAGTTCCTTACATGGCCGTAGCTGTCACGCATGAAGCCTACGTTATGATTTCTCGGAAAACCCGAAATATTCTTGTCTATCACGCCCAGTTGTGTCCACTTGCCGCGACTGCCCATACACTCGTCATAAGACATGTGATGTACACCGACGGCACTGGAGATGAATGTAGGATAAATGTTTGGAAATGGATGGAGAGGATGTGCCACCAGTATCCTGCCGGCTTCAGAATCAAGGGCGAAGCTGCAGTTGTGGAGAGTCTCCTGACCTCCGTTGAGTGACTTCATCCCGTAATTCACCACTTTTATTGCCTTACCTTCATCGAAATGGTCCATGTCGCTCATGTCAATCTGGCGGAACACCTCCCTGGTGCCACTCTTGTCACCAACTGAATAAAACAACAGCACCTTGCCCGCCTTGTCATGCGATATTGCTGAAGGCTGCCCCACTCCCCATGCCTTGGAAGAGCCTATGGCCTGAGGGCCGTCCTCAGGCCAGGTCTTCTTCACAAG
Organism: Candidatus Equibacterium intestinale; assembly: GCA_018064305.1. Lineage (GTDB taxonomy): Bacteria > Bacteroidota > Bacteroidia > Bacteroidales > UBA932 > Equibacterium > Equibacterium intestinale. The sequence continues at coordinate 611 of JAGHVP010000221.1, forward strand.
AGGTTCCGGGTATTTCACCCATGTATCAGCATTGAGGTCGTTGCTGAACGCCACCCCAAGCTGGTTGTATGAATCTGTAAAATCACACCCTGTGTAGAACATCGCATATCTGTAGTTCACGCCGCCCATCTTGAATTTGCCTTCAATGACCGACGGGTCGCAGGTATGATGTTCGTCCCAGGTGCCGATGGTGGGCTGAAGCACACTTTTCTCTTCAGTGCGTGTGCCGTCGGGGTGCTCGATGAACATGTATATGTTGTCAATGATGATGTCCCAGTTGGAAAGAGAAGGGTCCTTGAACTGGTTCGCACACATATACACATATCTGTCACCGTTTTCCTGCTCAATCACCACCGGGCAGTAGGAATATCTCTTCTTCTGGCTGTCGGGAAAGGCGAACGAGAGCTCCGGCTCTGTGAAACCCGGCGACAAGACCACATTCTGCTCCGGTTCAGGCAGCGGATCATAAGGCGGTTCATCCATACATGACACCGTTGCACCTGCTATCGTCCAAAATGCAGTCAGAATAAAGAGAAATCGTTTCATTAGGATGTGGTATTATTATTTGTTGGCAGGTTTGGCAGTGATTGTCTTCACGAAATAGTCAACAATTGCCTTTGCCTGGTCAGCATCCACTGAAAGGAACTGGCGGTTGCCCTCTGCATTCTCCTCGAAGAGTGTAGAACCTTCGTCGGTGACAGTGATGTTGCCCACAGGTGATACTGTAAACCACTGGTCGCCTTCAACAGCATACAGCAGAGCTGTGGGGTCCCATGTGGGACGGTCGTAAGGCATGGGCTGATATGCCTTGTATGCCTCTACTACAGGATGCATCTCTGTCCAGCCGAAGTCATTCTCGATGCTGGCACCGGGATACTGTGCCTGGACGCCGAGCTCGAAGGGAGAAGACACAACAGGTGTGGGCCACTCATGGAATATCACCTTTGCTGCGGGGATATCCTTCACCACGTTGTACTCGTGGAGATTGGGGTCGTTGAAGCAGCCTGCCATTGTGATGAGGCGTTTTACTTTCTTGGCTACAAGTGCCTTGCCGTCAAGCTCTGAATACTGGTCGGGACCTGTTTCAAGAAGTCTGATAAGGTTGGTTGAGAAACCTACCGACACGATTGTAACCGAATTGTCTTCTCTTGATGAGAGTATCTTTCTATAGAGTTCGGGAGCTTCTGTGAGATTTGCATAATCAGAAAGTGAACGCTCGAAATAAGGCTCGCCGGCCTCGTTCTTGATATCCACCACTGCCTTTGCATAGTTGATGGCATCGGTCTCGCAGTCTGCACCGCTTGTGATAATTCCGACGGGAGTCTCGGGATGACCGTACCAGGTGTTGAGGATATCGACGAATTCTGCCGGAGCAGTACCTTCCTTGTTGATGCAGATTGCAAGAAGGTTCATCTTGCCTGCTTCCTGGAACTTGTAGGCAAGGTCGACGGCAAGGGCGTCGTCAACGTCATTTCCGATGTCTGTTTCCAGAATGATGTCGGGAACATCCGCAGACTCGGGCACGGGTGTGTTGCATGAGGCAATCACTGCAACTGCTGCAGCTATTGCAAAAAAGGACTTCTTCAGCATAATATCTTATTTTTAAATAAACAAAACTTCCCGCCCAGCAGGCGGGAAGCTTTATAAATAATTCAGATCGTTAGAGAGTCTTTACGCAACGAACAGCACTTGCATAAGTCTTGATACCGTCGCCCCAACCCCAATGGTCGCAATAGTCATTGTAAGTTGAAAGGAACAGACCGCCAAGATTATCGTTGAGTGAAGTTGAACCGCGGAGGCATACGAGCCAGTCTCTGTCAATGTATCCGCCTGCTGATGAAATCCAACCACTTACGGGAACGAACATACCGCCCTTCTCAGTGATGTTGTCTTTTGTTACATCATCAGGAACATTCAGGCCCCAGCCGACGATGAAACCCATCTTTGAGAAACCGCGTTCACCTGCATTGATTCTGACACAGTTGAAGTTGTCTTTTGTTGCACAATGATCCTCTGAATAACCGAGAGTAGCGATGATATCCCACTGTGTAGGAACGTGATATCCTTCAGGGCAGGGATCGTTCTCTGCTTTCCATGCAGTGTCATCATTTACAAGGTTGCCTTCCTCGTCAAAGAGAGTGTGAGGGCAAGAGTATGCAGCAACTGCATCCATGAAACCCTCTACGGGAACCATACCTTCTGATCTGGGGGCATTACCACCGAATACACCAGCATTCTTGGTAATATCGAAAGGCCATGCTTTCTTACTGTTGAACATGAAAGCTGCACCTACCTCTTCGATATCGGTAACGAACTCACCGGCAGCTGCAAGGTTGTAGATAGACCATACACGGCTTACACCGTCAACGCCGAGGATGAGGACCTCACCTTTACCAAGCTCGAGGGGAGCCTGCAGAACTTTGGCCTGAAGAGTCTTTTCACCGTTGGTTACGTTAACCATTACTGAACGGCTGTCTGTGAGAGAAGTGGCACCGGCGTAAGTGATAACGATCTTACCGTTGCCGTTTCCTGATACGGGGCTTGCAGATACCCATTCTGCCTCGTCGCTTGAGTTTGTGAGGGTAACAGTCCATTCACAGTTTGCAGTTACTTCGATTTCGGTTGTTCCTGCCTCGAATCCTACATTTGCGATTGTGGGATTGATTGACAGTGTAACCTCGGGAGTGGGATCATCTTTGGGGTCTTTCTCGCCGCAAGCTACGACTGAGAAAAGTGCGAAAGCCGCACATGCTAATGCAAAAATTTTTTTCATTGTGTTAATAATTGATATTGGTTAGTAGTTTTTGTTCTGTATAAGATTAGGGTTGTTGTCAACCTCACTCTGAGGCAGTGGCAGACGCTCGTGCTTGTCAAGGACGAATGCCTTGTAGTCTTCATCCCTTGAAGCGAGCTCGTCAACAGTTGCCTTGTCGAATCCCCAGCGCTTGAGGTCGATCCAGCGGACGCACTCGAATGCAAGCTCAAGGCCACGCTCGATCTTGAGGTGCTCCTTGAATGCGTTGTAGTCGGTGAGGATCTTGGGGTCTGTATAATACTTGCTCTCTGCAAGTTTGGGGAGATTCACACGAGTGCGGATGTTGTCTACCATTGCAATTGCCTCAGCATTGGGAGCCTTGTTGATCTCGTTGATAACCTCTGCATAAAGAAGCATGATGTCGGCAAGGCGAATCGAGCGGAAGTTGTTGTCGTTCCAGTAATACAGAGGCACTACATCTGTAGAATACTTCTTGATGAAGACACGCTTGTTGTCGGCTGCTGAATACTTGTATTCATCCCATGTCTTGTTGTACATTCTGGTCACGCCGTGCTCGGGAAAATCAGCATCCATCTCTTTGTACCAGCAAGTGTAGTAGAGACGGGGGTCGTTCTTTCCGTCGAGAGTCTTCTCTCTCTTGAAATAGTCGACAACCCAATGGTTTGCCTCGACGTTGTTCCAACCCTCACCCTTGGGTGACTGGTTCACCTCGATCTGAGTAGCAAGCTGGGCGTTGGCATCAAGATAGTTGTCGGTCTGGTCGAAGCCCACATAGTTGCAGAGAGAGAACTGGATCTCGTAGAGAGACTCGCAGTTGTTCTCTGTCTTGCAGCTGAAGTTGTTCTCCCACTTGGGCTCGAGAGAATAGATGCTCTTGCCATCACCTTTGAGAATCCACTCGAGGCACTCCTTTGCCTCTGCCCATTTGTGGTGCTGCATGTAAACCTTTGCAAGAAGGCCGTATGCAGAACCTCTGGTGGGGCGTGCCTTGTCTCTGGGTCTTGTAAGGGGAAGGTCGGGGATTGCGGCAAGAAGGTCTTGTTCAAGCTTTGTGAAGATCTTGTCGGGATCTGAATTCTCGGGCTGGTCTGCAGCTGAAGAAGTAACAGTGCAGAGGGGCTCGTTGTCGTAGAGAGCAGTAAGATAGAAATAATAGAATGCGCGGAGCCAGAGGGCCTGTGCCTTCATATCTTTCCTTGTCTCTTCTTTGTCAAACACGACTGCAGGGTCATCGATATGGTCGAGAACCTGGTTTGCACGGTTGATTGCTGTGTAGTGCTCGGCCCAGATTTTCTTGGTACCCTCTGCAAAATCGTAGTTGGTATATTTGAATTTGGTCCACTCGTTGAGCTCGGTCCAGCCTGCATAGCTTACACCGTCATCGGCCATACCGTTGAGCTGGGTGTAGATGTTGCGTGTCCATGTTCCCTGACGGTAGAACATTCCGTACACTGCGTTGAGGCCGGCGTCCAAGTCGTCCTGGGTCTTCCAGAACATACCCGTTGAAAGGCCGTTCTCATTCTGGATCTCAAGGTCCTCACACGATACCGCAAACATAAGTGCGGCTGAGAAAGCGATTAATGCAAATATTTTTTTCATGATTTTCTCTCCCCTGTTTTAGAATGTGAACGATAATGCGAATTGAACTGAACGGGGGTTGGGGAATGAACAACCGTCATAGCTGATGGTGTAGATTCCGCCGTCGGCGAATTCGGGGTCAAGACCTGAATACTTTGTGAGGGTAAGGAGGTTCTTGCCTGTAACGGCGAGACGCACCTGCTCGAACTTAACCTTCTTGAGCAAGCTTGCAGGGAGGTTGTAGCCGAGGGTGATGTCGCTGAAGCGGTAGAACGAACCATTCTCAAGCCAGCGGTCCTGGTCACCACGGCTGTTGCGGGTGTCACCATAAACGGGGCGCGGAGTGGTGGTTGAATGAACCTCCTGAGTCCAGGGCTTGTAGTCGTTGAAGTTGTTCTGGTTGGTTGAGAAGTCGGCTGCAGTAGCACGGGCACCGTTGTAAACCCACTGTCCGAAACGGCCGTAGCTGTTGACTGAAAGGTCAAGGCCCTTCCATCCCAGAGTGAAGCTGAGACCTGCATAAAGTTTTGCCCAAGGGCTCTTGTCTTCTATCACTGTGCGGTCTTCAGAAGAAATCTGTCCATCGTCGTTTGCATCCACATATCTGATATCGCCAGGCATTGCGTTGGGCTGGATTACCTTGCCCTCGCTGTTGACATGTTTCTGTATTTCAGTAACATCCTGGAAGATACCGTCGGTCTGGTAGAGATACCACATACCGAGAGGTTTGCCGATTTCAGACTTTGTTGTAGAAGTGTAGTGTACGGTAGAACCGTAGCCGAAGCCGAGGATCTTGTTGTGAACTGTAGACATGTTGGCGTTGACGGTGTAGAAGAAGTCACCGATGCGGTCGTGCCAGCCTGCCTCGAACTCGAAACCGGTGTTCTGCAGCGAACCTGCATTCACTGTAGGAGCACCGCCCTCATTGCCTGTCGACATAAGGATGGGCACTGAAAGAAGCAGGTCGGTACTCTTTGAATAGAAGTATTCTGCAGATGCTGAGAGACGCTTGTCAAACGCTGTGAGGTCGATACCGAAGTTGGCTGTGGTCTTCTTCTCCCATACGAGGTTGTTGTTGGTGAGGTTTGACTGGGTCTTGCCGATAACCTTCTCGTCACCGTTCATGATAGCACGGGGAGCAGTGTTGATGGTTGCCTGATAGTCCCATGCGCCGATATTGGAGTTACCGAGAGTACCCCAGTTGGCACGGATCTTCAAGTCGTCGATCCATTTTACGTTGAAGAAGTCTTCCTGGCTGATACGCCATCCGATTGATGCAGATGCGAATGTATCCCAGCGGTAAAGTTCGGGAAGCCTTGAGGTTCCGTCGCGGCGGACAGTGCCCTGGAAGAGATATTTGTCGTTGTATGCATAGTTGATACGTCCGAAGTATGAGAGGAGCAGATACTCGATGTAGCTTCCTGTACAGGTCTGTGTGCCTGTTGCGGAGTTGAATGAAGTGATGTACTTGTCACCTATTACGAGCGGGTCGAGCTTGGTCTCACCCTTGTAGTCTTCATGGAAGAAGTCGTATGAATAACCGGCCACTGCACCGAGTGCGTGCTTGCCTATTGTCTGGTTGTAGTTGATGGTGGGCTCCACGAGAATCTTGTCGTGATATGCAGTTGTATATCCGATGTGGGCGGCATCATCACCCTGACCCATTGTCCAGTTGCCTTTCTTGCGCAATGTGTCTGTGTAGCCGAAGTAATTCTTGTATGAGACATTGAGCTTTACGTTGAGGATGTCCTTTACGATGTCAACCTTTCCGTAGATGTCACCATAGAGATACTGCTGGGGATTCACACTGTGATAGAGTTCCTCCTGAGCCACGGGGTTCAAGCCGTATGTGTTGGCCCTGTCGGCATTACCATAGCCGTATCCGCCGGGATGGCTCTCGTCATAAACGGGCACTGTCGGAGGCATTACGATGAAGTTTGACCAGGGGCTGCCCTTGAGCTGCTCGGTGGTTGATTTTGTGAAGAAGAAGTTTTCTCCGAACTCGAAGATACCCTTGCGTCCTGAGGTATTGATACGGAAGCCGATCTGGTTGAAGCCTGTGTACTTGAGGGCACCGTTATCATCCTTATAGTTGATAGATGCGTAGTAGTTGATATCGTTTCCACCGCCTGAGAGAGAGATGTTGTAGTTCTGTATCATGGCATTCTCGAGCATCTCGCCCTGCCAGTCGGTATTGCTTTCGTAGTGGTTCTGGCGCTGTTTCACACCTGCCAGTCCCTGAAGCATGGCGTTGTCGTATGCCAAGTCATCGAATTTCTTGTATGTCTCTGCGTCCATCAGGTCGTAGCGGGGGAGCCAGTAGAGCTGTGTGCTGCCGTCAAACTTCACCTTCAAACCGTTTGAACGGCCTTTCTTTGTAGTGATGATGACAACACCGCTCGCTGCACGCGAACCGTAGATTGATGCTGAAGAAGCATCCTTCAGGACCTGGATAGACTCGATATCCTCGACATTGAGTCCGAGCTCGCTTCCACCGTATGAACCGTCCACGATGAAGAGAGGAGAGTTGCCGGTGAATGAACCGATACCACGGATCTTGATAGATGCACCTGAACCGGGCTGGCCGCTTGAGGTGATGTTCACACCTGAAACAAGACCCTGCATTGAAGAGACCACACCGCTTGATTTACGGTCGATGAGAGACTGCTGGCGGACGGTTGAAACCGAACCGAGGAGGTCTTTCTTCTTGACCGAACCATAACCGATGATGACTGTCTCTTCCAGCTGGTCGATGTCTTCTTCGAGAACAACGGTCATTCCGCTGGCTGCGGGAACAGATATTGTCTTGAATCCGAGGGC
>JAGHVP010000062.1 GCA_018064305.1 Candidatus Equibacterium intestinale
ACCATGATGTGCCGGGCCAGATGTCGTTGAGCTGCCAGAAGATTGTGCACATGCAGTTAGGCTTGAGTGTACGCCAGTACTCAGAGGCAGTCTTGAGGCCCATCGCCTGCTCTACCTGTGAAAGATAGAAAAACACTCCGGCATCCTTTGCATCCACATCGAAATGCAGTGCAAGACGGTTCTGGATTATCTTGTTGCCGCGCAGCCCTTCAGTCACCTCTTTAGTATGGAGGTCCATCTCTGGAGAGAACACCTGAGCCTGCCCTTCCGAGCAGTAACGCAGTGCCGATGCGTAGCTTGTGAGGGAGCTGTGACCATATTCACTGCAGAAGCGCGGCCTTACTCCGTAATAGTTTGCAAGAGGCTGTGAGAACTTCGAAATCGACCAGAGATGCATGTCGCCCTTTGTATCCTCTTTCCAGTTGTCGGTCTGATAGTCGCCGGGGCCGGCGCAGGGCGAGCTGGGCCAGTAAACACGCGAGGGGTCCACCTCGGCGCAGATACGGCCGCGGAGCTTGACGATGGTATCAAGCGAGGCAAGGTAGAAGTCGCGGTTGGCACGTGTCTCGGGGAACCAGCCCAGGGCCCCCACACACTCGTTGTCTCCGCACCACATTGCAATCGAGCAGTGGTCGCGCAGGCGGCGCAGCTGATGGTTGAGCTCGGCGTCAATCTCGTTCAGGAAAGCATCGTCTGAAGGATATACCGCGCACGAGAACATGAAATCGTGCCACAGCATAAGGCCGAGTGAGTCACAGATGTTGTAATAGTCCTCGTGTTCGAACATTCCGCCACCCCAGTGGCGCAGCATGTTCATATTTGCAGCCGCTGCCGACGAAAGTATATCAGCATAGCGGTCGTATGTCATCCTGGTCTCGAAAAGTTCGCAGGGAACCCAGTCGGCACCCTTTGCGAAGAATTCCCTGCCATTTACCTTGAAGGCCATGCTGATGCCCGGCTTGCCGTATACAGTATCGGCTTCGTTGCGGACCTCAACTGTACGGAGGCCTATCTTTTTGCTGAGGCTGCTTTCAGCCACCTTCACCTGCAGGTCGTAGCGGTACTGCTCTCCCATTCCGTTGGGCCACCAGAGCTGCGGATTGCGCACTGTAATGGTGCGGGATACCGTGTTCTGCCCCGCTGCAAGCTTTACCCTGCGGCATTTTGTACGTCCTCCGAAAACCACTTCATATCTTGCCTTTCCACCTTCTGGAGAAGTCACTACGGTATTCACAGTAACCTTTACCCTGCCGGCTTTCGAGTGGTCCTGGTCGCACATCACGTAGTCTATACGTGCCATATCTGTGGGAATCAGACATAGTGCGCCTGCAAATCCAGTCACCATCTGGCACGGCCCCCAGTCCCAGCCGCCATGGCAGGCAGGCTTGCGGATGAGGTTGATATCGGGTACAAGCCCCACAGGGGACATCGGATAAGGCTCGGAATACTGCTTCGACAGCTCCTCTGTCTTGAGGGCAGCACTGTGGAAATATCCTTCGATTGTATTTTCACCAGCCTTCAGATACGGCTTCACATCCCATTCCCAGCGGCGGAAACGGTTGGTGGTGCTCCCCACCTTCTGCCCGTTGATGGTGATGTCGCAGAATGTGTCGACATCCTCGGCGCGGAGATAGATGGCCTTATGGTTCAGAAAAGATTCATCAAGAGTGAATGTGCGGCTGAACACCCAGTCACGGCGTCCCACCCAGAGGTTCTTCACTTCACCATCGGCATAATAAGGATCCTCTATGAGTCCGGCCGCAAAAAGAGCCGAATGTACATCGCCGGGTATCTGCGCAGGAACATCCACGATATCCCCGCCTTCCGCCAGGCTCAGGCGCCATTCTCCCGCCAGGCTCATCTCATTGCCGGCAAAGGCCGCCACAGAAAGCAGCGCGCACAGCAACACTGATGTTATCTTCTTCATAATCTTTTCAGTTATCTGGTTATTTCAAGGAAAAGTACGTTGCAACCATCAATCGTCTCATCAAGTTCAAGCAAACCTTTCGACACTTTCACTGTCTCTGTCACAGGAATCAACCTCGCACACTCCTTGTATTGCTCTTTCTTCGTCTTATATTTGGTAATTGCAGACGAGCTTCTTAGAGTCACGCTATTGTCTACCATAGGATCATCGGGACTCCAGCCGAAGTCCTTGCTTGTGATGCCGAGTTCTTCACGGTCAGCCACCCATTCATCGAAGAAATTGCAGTCATCGCTTACAAGATAGCGAATGACCTTGACCTCCTTTGCATCAAAAGGCAGTTTTACATGCAGCTGGTATTTTATTCTACGTTTGTATTTGATGTCGTTCTTGAAGTTATACACCATCACACGCACTGTATTCCCGTCTGTTCCGGCAAGACAGTCAACCTCTTCACCTGGATTCAGTGCTTTCATATCAACATTTACAGAAGCACGGTTGTAGCCCTCAAACTTGGACATATTACTTACCACATGATAGCTGATTATGGGATAACCTACCGTATTGCTGCCTGTAAGAAGATTCCATGAAGAGAAATAGTTCAGTCCGGCATCTATGCCCTGTTTGAAGATACGGGCATCATACGCAGCCTGCCATGTGTAACCCACAACTCTATTGTAGGCCTGGTTGGACTCACTTCCTGCTGTGATGCCGCAGAGGATCCGGCCTTCATCGATACCGAAGTCAATATTTGTCAATCCGTTTGCCACAGCTGCGCCTTTGAGGATTCCAACCGTAGTGGGAAGGTCGTGATTTGTTGTGAACTTTCCAGGGGCGGTGTCGTAAAACGAAGCTGCAAGATAGCACAGCCTGCTGCCCTTTCCACCGTTTGCATAGTTGGTTCCCTTGGCGCAGTGTTCGATGAACTTCTCCTCATTCCATAATCCTTCGGATGTTGTCATACTGTGGGCACCCACATATACATCCTCACCAAGCACATCGATGAGAGCCTGCACTGTATAATCATAGAGCTTGCAGTATTCCACGAATGAATCTTCACTCTTCCTTGACTTCGCCATGAACCACTGGCCGTTTTCATATTCTGTCATACAGCCGAAATGCCATGTGCGAACCTCTTCAAGGCCAAATTCATCCACAAGTGCCTGAATAATTGCCTTGATGTATCTGTAATACTCCTCATAGTCATCAGGCGGATATATGTTTGTGCCGAAATCAGGAGAAAGCTCTGCCCCTGTGGTGAGTTTCAGTGGAACACTTCCCAATTTGAGATGGGGCTTTGCACCAAGCTTCAGCACACCGGCGCAATTCTTTACGAGAGGAGAGAACTTATAGTCATCCCTCATTTCCGGCATACCGGGATTTCTGAACAAGTCTCGTCCCAAAGATCCGCCTGTACACTGCATGAACTGAACATACTTCACGAATTCAAACACATTGAACTCTTCATTCACTTTCGGGTTGTAGAACATAGTGCCCATATCCCAAGTATTTACATTCGAGCCGATATTGGGCAATACTCCACCAAGTTGTGTAGCATCCACCTCAATCAGATTGTCGTAGGTTATCAGAGGCTGAGGATCTTTTTTGCATCCTTGAAACAGCAGAGAGGCCAGCAATATTACTGCAAGCACATTATTGTCAGTACTGTTTTTCATAATCAGTATTTATTTCTGGCGGCACACCAGCACCGAGGCAGGTGCAACCGTAACCATCAATTTTCCGTCTGAGACGGCAAGCGTACTTTCCGGCTTGATCAGAGAGCCGTCGGAAGGCAGTGTTTCCTTCTCATAGCGGATTACCTCGAATTCCCCTTCCGCATCATTCGCCACTGCAAGGTGCAGAGGCTCGCTTTCAGCATTTGCAAATACATATACCCATCTGCCATCTGCATTTTTGAAAGCAGTGCCGGCAGCGAACTTACGGCCGAGATCCAGCGGATATATATCTGCTCCCGGGCGGACATTGCTTGACAGCATAGAGTATGCATAGTACTGCGGGCGGCACTCATAGTCACAGGCAATCCTGGCGTAGGTCGTGTCACCTGCATAGGCTTCCTTCACATACTTCCAGAGACCGAGCTGCTGCATCTGCTCATAATCTGCCTTATATCCGTAATACTGGTCTATCAGTCCCCAGTAGCTTACCGCGCACGCACCGGCATTGAAGAAGTTGAGCACATGGCGGGCCATGAGTATACCGCGGCCGTATGTATCGATGTCACGCTGGCGCGACGCCCCGACGCACTGGTTGGATCCGAATTCACCAACGATGTGGTTGAGGCCGGCACGGCGTGAAATCCTGACGTTGCGCCTCTCCCAGTTCAGAACCTTGCGGTTCGGAGTGGAATAGCCGAAGATGTATGTGTGGCTGTTGAAAATGTCTGCAATGCCCTTCAGCTCCTTTGCACATGCACGCAGGTAATACTGGTGGGTGTCGATATTGTCCGAGAGGTTGAAGCGGACCTTTTCACGAACACCAAGCCTCTTGAAATGGTTGTCAAGGGCTCTGCACACATCCATATAGCCGTCGGGCTCTATGATGTCGCCGCCCGGCTCGTTGAACGGAGTGATTTCCGTGACGCAGGTATACCCTTTCTCCTCTATCAGATATTTCACCAGAGCAGCGAAGTTCTCACCGAACTCATCGTTGTCTGCCGGGGGGCACATCCAGTTCTTGTTGGCCTCACCGTCTTTCATGAAGCATGTGGTGACATCGGAATACTCAGGCTCGACCATCGATACATGTCTGGTACACCCCCAGATGGCCAGACACACCTGCATATTGTTTTTCTGCGCCAAATCCAGCACCTGGCAAAGAGACTGCATCTCCACTGTATTCCAGCGGAAAGCACTGAAATCCGTATCGAACGGATCGTCGTTGTCGTTGTACGGCTCATACCACTGAGGCTGGACCATCACCCTGAACTTCTGCAGTCCCATAGCCGCCACGCGGCTCTCAACAATCGAGAAATCCTCAACCTTGGCGCCATCACCCGGACGTCCCACCACGTTCTGAGCATAGAAATGCGGGTCGAACTCAGCGCCTATGGATTCCACCTTCACCGGAGTGGCCCTGCCGACGGTCACTTTCTTATAGTTCTGCGCACCTGCAGAGAAAGCAGGCATCAGCAATGAGGCGGCCAGAAGGCCGCATATTATTCGTTTCATTATTTCAGATTATTTGATGTCGTAGATACCTGTCTTTTTGATCCAGGCCTTGTATTCTTTCAATGAATAGGGCGGCTCACCATAGAGATAATGGTTGGCCAGTTCCTTGTCACCCACCTTGTATGTGATAAGGAGCATTCCCTGTCCTTTCTGCACAGGAATGCCTGCAATCTTCACCGCGCTGTTTGCAGGGCTCTTGAAATCGCCCTTGAAAAGTGTCTTGCCGGTTGTTATGTCCTTGACTGTAACCTTACCTTCAGCATCCTTGAGGGTGTTGTTGTCAACCTTCAGCTGATACTCACCGTCGACAGGGTCGTTGATAAGGCAGCATACATCGTGATGCACGTTCTGAAGATAGTAATATGCCATCTTCTTTGAATTGTAGTAGTCGCAGACAGCATCGGAAAGAAGCGGCCAACCGTCACGCACGTTCCACCAGATGATACCGGTACGGTAAGGTCTTCCTCCACGGAAGCGTTCCACAAAATATTTCATGGCCTCTGCCTGCACGCTCTGTGACGAGAAGATGAAGTCGTCGAGTTTCTCGGGAACCTCGCCGAAAATGATTCTCGACTGATTTGTCATGAGGTCGTTACGGCCGCCCTGAAACTTTTCGTCGTAGATGCGGTTGGCTTTGGTCTGCCATTCGTCATTCCACTTGCCAACCTCTCCGTTGAGCCATGGATTGACGCACTCCCTGGTAAACATCTTCTCGATGGTTTCGCGGTTGGGGCAGCCGTGGTAGCCTATCTCACTTACGAACTGGCTGGGATTCTGAGTATAGAACGGCTCTTTATAGTAGCCTCTGGGGCCCCAGAGGTGGTTTTCAGGAAGGACCTCATCTGTGATACCCGCCTCGTATGCTGCAGGGCTGTAGTAGGGTGAACTGGGCAGATAGGGCCGTGAAGGATCGAACTCGAAGCAGACTCTCTTCAGCACCTCCCTTGACACACGGTCAAGGTTAGGGTCAAGTCTGAAGGCACTCAGACGGCCGAAGGCCATAACCTGGTCGTCTTCGTTGTTGCCGCTCCAAAGCACTACCGACGGGTGGTTGCGCAGCCTGCGGATTACACTTATCGCTTCTTCCTCTATGGCTTTTGCAAAATCGTCACGCTGTGGATAGTTGCTGCATCCCATTGCAAAGTCCTGCCATACCATGATGCCGTTTTCGTCGCAGAGGTCGAAGAAAATGTCTTCTTCATACACATTTCCACCCCAGCAGCGTGTTATGTTGCAGTTCATGTCCACCATCAGCTGGGACGCATCGGGGATGAGCTTCTTGTCGCGGCTGTGGAGAGCATCCACAGGCACCCAGTTGCTGCCCTTTGCAAATACGGGCACACCGTTCACTATGAACTGGAACTGGCCGGGGTAATCCTTACGGTTGACGTCCTTGAGGTCAAGCTTCACGGTGCGGAAACCCATACGTCCCTTCTCTGTGTCATACACAGTACCGGTACGCTTGTCCTTCAGACTTACTGTATAGTTGTAAAGTGCCGCCTCGCCATAGCCTCTCGGCCACCAGAGGTCAACATCCTTAAGGTCGAAGATAAGCAGTTCAGATGCCTTGCGCATCAGATGCGACTCGTGCACCAGCTCCCTGCCGTTACGCTCCAGCACCACCTCGGCCTCGAGGTTGTCAAATGCCTCGAAGGGCATGCGGGTCTGGAGGAAGAGATATTGGTATGCGCTCCTTGATGCGGGGTCGACATTGGCCGTCATCCAGTTTGCGTCAATTATTTCAATTGGATTCTCCACGCGGAGAGTGACGTCACGCCAGATGCCGGCACTTACAAGGCGCGGCATGATGTCCCAGCCGTATGTGCTGGGAGCGCGACGTACATACGAAGCCTCTTCATTAGCAAAGTTGCCGATTGAGAGAGGTCCGAGGAAATACTTCTGTGCCTCGAGCACAGATGAACGGATAATCACCTCCAGGGTGTTTTCGCCACCTTTGTCGAGGAGTTTTGTGACATTGTATTCATGCCCGATGAGCATGTTTGCTGCAGATCCGACCTTTTCTCCGTTAAGCCAGATCTCAGCAAAAGTGTCAAGCCCGGCAAAGGAGAGCACAACACTCTGTCCTTCAGAGAATGCCGGGCTTGCAAACGCTTTTGTATAGCACCACTGATATCCTTCATACTGACGCAGCAAATATATATTGTTGCCAACCATAGGGTCGGCAATAAGCCCTGCCGCCTCCATATCTATCTCCACATTGCCGGGGACTGTGGCTGCGATGACGGTCCCATCCACCGCTGCAGCTTCGGCCGGTGTGGTCACCGCCTCTGCCGGCTGAGGGAAGAATTTCAAACTCCACTCTCCGTTGAGGGACTGTTCTGCCACATGGGCGAATGATACTGCCTGCGCCAGAAGAAGCAGCACGGCTGAGGATATCAGGAATCTTTTCATAGTGCGTCTATTGTTCAGAAACTGTTTTGAATCTTTCGTTGTATTCGCGCATCATATTGAATGCCATGTTACCATATGGAGTGTCATGCTTGAAGCTGTATTCGATGTCAGCCTTGTACGCATAGTTCCACATAAGTGAGACCTGTACTCTCTGGGCGTAATATGCAATAAGATGCTTTCTTATCATCAGTGAGTCGCCATTAGCAGTCTTGGGGCCGGTGAACTCACCCACATAATAAACCTTGCCGAGCGACGCAGCCACCTGTTTTGCGTATGACATCTGGTCGGTACGGGAGAGTTCCGAACCGTTGTTGACATCAGAGAACACTCTTTTATCTTCATATATATGTTCAGAGATGCCGTTCATCGGGTCAGGAGTGAAAATCTTTGTGATTTGCTTATACTCGTCAAAGGTGTCATTCGTCCAGCTCTTTTCCATCATCATGTGATACTGGGCGTTGCGCATTATGCTGTTGCCGGAAGATATCATACGGCCTTCCGGGTCTGCGGCCTTTACTGTCTCTGCAAAACCTTTCAACGCAACCTCTTCGTCCTTAGCCGAGATTGTGAAGTTGTGAGGTATGTCGGCCTGGAGATTGAACTCATTGCCAAACTCCCATGCTGCAAGGCATTTGTGTCCTTTCAATGTGTTGACAATGTCGGTCGTATACTGCTGCATGAATGCGTATGTCTTGCTTGAGGTGTCACCCCACGCCTTGTGTGACTCACCATAATAGTCAGGTGCGGCACTGATATTCCAATAGAAAGACGGTATCAGCGCAACGTGTGCGCGGTCGCAGTATGTTGCAAGGCTGTCGAGCGTTGCCAGATACTCTGTCTTCTTGTCCATATAATAATGGAACTCATTTGCATAATACGGGCAGCAGGCAAAGCGCACGATGGGAACCTGTTCTTTCTCGAATACTTCCACCGTATTACGGACTTTCTCAAGGTTGAATTTACCACCTCCGAACGACTGGTTGAAGAGGTTATAGCAGTTAATACCGGTGACATAAAGAATCTTGCCACCAATGAACATTCTGGGCTGCTTAGTCCCTTTGATGTCGGTATTCTGAACCTGGATACCCAATTTGCCCACATAATCATCTGCCCAGTAGCGCTCCAGCGCGCTACGGGGGTCTTTGTCAGGATTGCCCATCGGGTCTTTTTCGCAAGACACGACGGTTGCAACAGCCGTAAGGGCGATTGCAATTGCCACTAAATATTTTATATACCTTCTCATTTTTGTTTTTTAAAGAAAGCCGGACCGAAGCCCGGCTTTCTTCATAAGATTGAAAAGTACAATTACTGAAGTTTCATGCAGCGTACAGGCTGGCCATAGCAGCGGCCATAGTTCATGTGAGTGTCACCGGGAACTACGCGGAACGCCTGCTGGTTGCTGTCACCCCAATGTGCGGGAGATGCATACCAGAGGTCTGCATAGGGATCCCACCATCCGCCACCTGCTGCGTGGATGAATGATGCGTTGGGGATGAAGAGCTGACCGTTGATCAGGATGCCACCGTCAACATTCTCCGGTGTAAAATCCCATACAGACTTGGGAGAAAGGATAACGTATCCTGCGGGGCAGGGGTCATAGATAGTCTTATGACCGTAGTCTGAGCTGAGCCAATCCTCGTTGAGATTAGAAGAGCCCCAGAGGTTGCGCTGGTCGTCACCTGCGTTTGCAAGCCAGTTGGCATTGTCACCGTGCTCTGCACCAAACCAAGTGTCAGGATGTGCGATAGAGTTGGCAATGGTGTGGTTTGCCGCTTCACTGTCAATGAGAATACCTGTTTCACCGAAACCTATTGTGCGTGAGAACGGATCCTTACGGCCCCACTGATAGTACATACCGTAAGCAGACTCTTCATCAGCAGCTGTAGAACCGATAGCACCAACGTTGCGGTCCATTATCTTATAAGCGCCGAAGTCAATGTCCTTAACCTCTTCAACGCTCCAGATGTGCCAGCTCCAGAGGATGTTATCAGCAGCATCGGTAGCAGCGATCACTGCGTTGCCATCACGTGTTTCGAGTTTGAAATAGATCTTACCGTCTTTGAATTTGACATCAGAGATCAGTTCGTTCTCATCCCAAACAACTTTTGCAGCAGCAGGAGCGATTGTTGCGGATGTTGTATGCGCACCTGTAAGGATACCTTCCTGGCCGTTACCGATAACGGTAGCATCGAAATAATAGTAACCACCATCATTGATAAGGAAGCAGTTTGCAGGATTGCCAAGACTTACATACTGGGGAGCAGCCTCCTGCTCTACAGTTGCAGTTGCTTTAGCCTCACCGCAAGTTACAGTGATGGTTGCTGTACGTGAAGAAGCGCCGTCATATTCAGCCACTGTGAAGTCTACTTTAGCATCACCCACGGCTACTGTAACCCAATCCTGGTCTGCCTGAGCAGTAAATTCGCCATTAGCTGTCACTCCGATGGTATATTCACCACCTGTGTAAGCCACTTTCCAAGAGTTTTTGTCTACTGATACTGAATCAGCTTCTTTCTGGCAAGATACGAGTACCATTGCGCAGAGAGCAATAAGTGAAAAGAATTTTTTCATTTTTAATGTTATTTAAAAGGTTTATAATGAGTTGGTAATATTAGTCTTTATGCAAATATAGCAAATCTTTAATATCCTGGATTCTCCACAAGGTTGGGGTTGGCAGCTACAGTACCGTTGCCGATAGGCAGGTAGTAATTCTTTGCAGGGAATACAGGGTCGTTAGTCTTGCTGTCACGCTCGTCTGTGATTTCAAACCAGAACTTGGGAACCCTCTTCATGGGCTGTTCATTACCATCCAAACGGGTTTCATATACCCCATTCTCGTTCTTCACTGAATATTCCACGAAAGAATTCCAGTCAAGCAGGAAGTTGAGTCCATGGTGGTCAACCGAGAGTTTCTCCTCAGCTATTCTCCAACGGCGTAAATCCCAGTAACGGTGGTTCTCAAAGCAGAGCTCACAATATCTCTCCTTCCGGATGGCATCGCGGCTTATGCCGTCGAGTTCTGCCACACCAGCACGGCTGCGGATCTTGTTCACAGCATCGCGTGCCTCACCGGGGCGTCCCAGTTCGAAGCATGCTTCAGCAAAGTTGAGAAGGACTTCGGCGTATCGGAAAATCTGATAGTCAGTTGTCGAGCAGATGAACCAGTTGCCATTGTCTGCATCAGGGTCAAGACATTTTGCCACGCAGAATCCTGTAGGATTGAGCAGTGCCGCTCCAACCATCTCGTACATCTGATCACCGAAAGACATCACGCCGTCATAAGTCGCACCATCTCCAGTAACATTGCCGGGGATGACGTCAGTGCCGTCCGGCAAACGTATACCTCGGTACATGCTGACGGTGTTGTCATTGAATACAGGTGCTCCTACCGCGCCGGGCCAGCTCCATCCGTTGGTCCATACCCACGCTCTCAGACGAGGGTCACGGTTGCTCATGAACTCATCCATTGTCATAGGTTTCGACTGCAGCTCCTCAGCAGGAATATGACCTGACTTACCGTCGATGAAGTCAAATTCCTCCACAAACTCGTAGTAAACATGGAGATACTGGCCTACGCTCCAGGCATTGGGCTTGGGGCAGTTACAGATATCCCAAGACCAGAGATCTACAGACTGCTGCCCGGCGATACCCTGATGACGTTTTACCATAATCGCCTCCACATTATCCTTTACGAGAAAGAGGTCCTTGAGATTTTGAACCTTGTCTTTATTACCATTATAAAGAGCATGACCGCTCTTTGTCATCACCTCCTGTGCTGCATCGGCAGCAATATTGTAGTAATATTCTGCCTTGTCTGAAGGTATTCCAAGCACACCGTCAAGCTGGACAGTACCATACTGGGCGATACTTCCGGCATAAAGAGCCACGCGGCTCAGAAGCGTGAGTGCAGCCCATTTGCTTGCGCGGCCTGGAGTAGCCTTTGCAGGAAGGAATTCAGCACACTCCTGGAGTTCTTTTATTACGAAATCCCAAACTGCCTGCTCTTTTGCACGAGCCGGATACATCACCTCGTCTGGAGCATCAAGAGGAATCTCTTTTTCGATAAGAGGCACACCTCCGTAACGTTTCACGAGTGAAAAATAGTTGTATGCACGGAGGAACCGGGCCTCAGACTTGAACCAGTCCTTGTCGGACAGAGGTGAATCCTCGACAGACTCGATGAAGTGGTTGAGCTGGCGGTTGAGGTAGTAGCCGTTGCTCCACCAGCGCAGGCAGGAGCTGTCCTGCTGGATACCATTCATTTTGTATGAATGATAGTTCGTCTGCTCTCCGCGCTCGCTGGCCTTAGCCTCATCTGCGAGCTCTGTGGTGTGAAGGGGCCCCTCACCCTGCACGCTCATACCCAAGTTGTAATTCCAGTTCGCTGCAGAACTGAAGTCCACATTGAGCGGGGAATCGCCATATGTGGCAAGAGCATCGTTAACCATGAATGTCGACATTGCATAGAGATTTGCCAGATGACTTTCAATCAGGAAAGGGTCATCCCATACCTGTGCATCTGTATACCGGTTGGTAGGAGTCTGCTCCAGAATGTCTTCTGTACATGAAACAGCTGTGAAAAGAGCTGTCAGCATCAATGCATAAAAAATCTTTTTCATAACTATTCCTTATTAATTATAATACGATGTTGCAGCCAAGGCTGATTGTGTACTGCTGAGGATAAGAGTAACCTACTGTGCCGGTGGCCTCAGGGTCAACTCCATATTTGCTGATGTTGCTCAGAGTGAAGAGGTTCATGCCGCCCAGATAGAATCTGCACTTGGCGATGCCAACCTTGTTCACAATTTTCTCAGGAAGTGAGTAACCGAATGCCGCGTTTTTAAGACGTGCATAGGCGCAGTCACGGTAGTAGTAGTCAAATGCCCCCCAGTTAGTGGCCGCACCTGCAGGACGGCATACCAGCGCGTTAGGGTCCGGATTGCGGAACTGATCATAGTATAGCTGGCAGTATGTCGATGTATTGTCATCATAACTTAAAGCAATGGTGTAGCCCCATGCACCCTGAATAAGAGCCGATAAATCAAATCCCTTCCAGTTGAGAGAGATGTTGATGCCGCCCATCCAGTGCGGAGTGCTGCCTTTGCCTATGACTGTCTGGTCCCTCCAGTCTATTATTCCATCGTCAACCAGGTCAACATACTTGATATCACCTGCACGGAGGGTTGAGTTGTCATAATTCAAGATTTCGTGGCTGATAGGCCAGCTCGCAGCTTCTTCATCAGAAGCGAACAATCCATCAGTCAGATAACCGATCTGACGGTCAGTGTAGTTACCCTCATTCACATACAGTCTTATACGGTCAGGATCTGTTTCTTCGGCCTGATCGTAATAAGTCCATTTTGAACGGTTATATGATACATTGGCGCTGATGTCATAACCGAAGTCACCTGCCTTGCCTGCAGTTCCCAGCTTGACTTCAAAGCCTCTTGTGCGTATTGCATTGAGATTCTCCTGAGGAAGCGATGCTCCGAAGGTGGTGGGAAGTGATTGAGAGCGCTGGCCGGGTATTCCTGTGCGGTCACGTTGGAACACATCTGCTTCTCCGTAAAGCTTGCGGCCGAAGAAAGAGAAGTCTGTACCGATATTGTAGATTCTCATTGTCTCCCAGGTAAGATTCGGATTTGCAAGACCTGTTGAAATCACACCGTTGTACTGCTTTGAACCCATCATATATGTGAGGTCATATCCATAACCTGTAAGGAAGTTGAAATCAGCAACTGAGTCATAGCCTGAGGTTCCCATGCTGGCACGGAGTTTCAACTGGTCAACACCACTTGCATTCATCATGAAGTTCTCCTTTGCAATGTTCCAGCCCACTGATACGCTGGGGAATAAGCCGAGACGGTGACCTTTTGCAAAGCGCGATTATGCATCGGCACGGAGAGTTGCCTCAACCATGTACTTCTCCTTGTAGTTGTAGTCCAGACGACCGATGAAGGACTTGCGGCCGTAGTTACTGCTGCCTGAATCGTTGACTGCAGTTGACTTGTCACCAGCCATGAACTCTTCAATTATTGTGGTCTCAAACCCCTCTCTGTAGGTATAATAGTTCCAATAGTGTGCTATCGTGCTCTCGTACATTGCCAGGGCAGAGATGTGGTGGTCTGCAAAGTCGTGGTCATAATCAAGAGAATACTGCTGTACAGTTGTGCTTGAGAAGCCGCTGTCCATACGCAGCGAGCTGGGTGCTACCGAATGGGTGGCAACAGACAGCAGGTCTGCGGCTTCCTTGTATGTATAGAAGGTACCGCGTTTGTGCATCCATTTGAGATTGCTGGTGTTATATGTGTAAAGGATGTTTGCCTTAGCTTTCAGGCCTTCGATACTCCTGAATTTGTATTCAGCAAAACCAGTGGTCTTGAAATTGTTGTTGTCGGTCTTATAATAACCGCTGTTGCTTATGTTCACAGCCCAGATGGGAGACCCGTTCTGCATGTTGGCATACGAAAGCTTGTCTGAATACTTGTCGGGAAGATAGAGCGGATACATAGGGTCTGCAGAGTATATGATTCCCTGCCAGAAGTTTGTACCATCCTGAAAAAGGTCACCGCCTGAAGGATAGTCCTTGCAGTCTTTCATATACTGCATATTCATTCCCATAGTGATCTGCTCTGTAACGTCTGCGCTGAAGTTTGCCTGCATGTTGAAACGGTCATACGCACCGCTGTTGGGTTTGAACTGAAGCTCCTGACGGTTGTAGCCGAAATATCCGTAGTATTTGATCTTGTCGGTACCGCCCGATACAGAGACGTTATGGTTCTGCTGGGGGGCATATTTGCGGATGACCTCATGATACCAGTCGCTGTTGAGATATTTAGGGTCTGTGCCATTTGCAAAGAGTTCGAGTTCTTCTGCAGTGTAGGGCTGGCGTGAAACCTTGCCGCCGCCGTTGACATACCTGTCATTCTGATATTGTGCACGCTCTACTGAACTTGCGGGAAGAGTGGTCACGATGTTGCTCTGCAATGTCACTGAAGAATTGAAAGTAACTGTTGCCTTCTGGTTCGCACCGCGTT
Organism: Candidatus Equibacterium intestinale; assembly: GCA_018064305.1. Taxonomy (GTDB): domain Bacteria; phylum Bacteroidota; class Bacteroidia; order Bacteroidales; family UBA932; genus Equibacterium; species Equibacterium intestinale. The sequence goes on from JAGHVP010000062.1 coordinate 14,562, forward strand.
TGGTGGTGACAAGGATGACACCGTTACCCGCACGTGCACCGTAGATTGAACCGCTACCGTCTTTCAGGATTGTGATACTCTCGATCTGTCCGGCATCAAGATTGTTGATGCTGCCTTCCATACCGTCCACAATCACCAGGGGAGCACCGAAACCACGGATATTGAGACTCGCGTTGTCCTGGCCTGGAAGGCCTGAAGTCTGTTTTGAAACCAAGCCGGGAAGCTGTCCCGCGAGGACGTGGGTTGTGTTGGTCACAGGTGCAACAGTGATTTTTTCAGAGTTGATCTGGGAAACGCTACCTGTCAGGGTTGCCACGCGCTGTGTGCCGTATCCGACCACCACAGCCTCGTCAAGGAATTCGGT
>JAGHVP010000256.1 GCA_018064305.1 Candidatus Equibacterium intestinale
CTCCCACTTCAGGAAAGTGGAGTAATCTTTCTTCAATGCATTGTTATCGTAGTAATGCAGCGACGGATCGATCATGTCAGTCGTTTTTCCTGCGTCTGTCCCGGTCCATATCACATTGCCGAAGTGGTCACCGTCATACATGGAGCATGTGGCTCCGTAGCGGACGGTATGGCTGCCGGAATCCCAGCGCAAATTGACATCGGCCGCATAATAGTCGTTAAGCATCTGGGACCTTTTCACCAGGTCAGAGATTACGGGGGCCGCCGCCATCATCCCGTAGTCACGCAGGTCCCTGTCTTCCTTGTAGTTTTCATAATAGCCTCCGCCGCGCGTGTAGTGAAGTGTGGCGGAACCGCTGAGGCGGCTGCCGAATGTGCGGGAATATATGGCCTGGAGATGCAGCTGTCTGTAATTGTCTGTCTCGTTGCCGTAATAACCAGCCGTTCCGTCTGCAGCAGTGAATTCACCTGCCGGATTGTACCGCCGGTCGGCTTCCATCTGCTCCATCGTTATTCCTTCCCATGTGATGCCTGTGCGCTGCTTGCCGTAGAGGCAGACAAGCCTGGTTGAAGATTTGGCGGTGAGGCGGCCCGCAACAAGCATGAACGACTGCAGGCGGGCGAATGCGTTGCGGATATAACCTTCTGTGGTGGAAGCGCTGTATGCCGCATCCAGGCTGTATCCCTTTGCACTGCGGCCGGTACCTGCCGAAATGGTGGAAATACCTGTCAGGAACGAACCTCCCGACAGTGTGATATCTGCATACGGAGCAGCCTCAGGCACTGCAGTCTGCAGGTTCAGCGAAGACCCGAACGCCCCGGCACCTGATGAGGAAGCCCCAACACCGCGCTGCAGCTGTGCAGAATTCAACATCGAAGAAAGCGACGGCAGATTCACCCAGAACACCTGCTGGCTTTCTGCATCATTGTAGCAGATGCCGTTGATTGTGACATTCATACGGGTGGGGTCGCTTCCCCTGACACGTATCTTCGAGTACCCGAGACCAGTTCCACCTTCATTCGTGCTCACGACAGAAGGCTGGAGCGAAAGCATCATAGGCAGAGATGCCGAAGGGCTGAGCGTCTGAAGATCCGCCCTGTCAAGCTGTGTGAACGCCGTGGGACTCTTTGCACCTACCCGTGAGGCAAGCACAACAATGCTGTCAAGCTCTATTTCAGCGCAGTCGGGAGGAACATCCATTTCAAACTCATGGTCATCGCCGTCTGGCAGACCCGAAGCCGAAAGAGGCATTGTGAACGGTGTCACTGAAACAAGTGGAGAAATGGCAGACGCCAAAGGGAAAAGCAGCATCAAAGCCGCTTTCAAAAGCAGATTCTTTTTCATATCATTCTTCCTACGCGGGTCCTAACCCGATCAGGTTCTCTGGGTGTAATCTCAGCTCCGCATGCTCTGCTCTTCCGGCAGTGAGGCAGCGACGCACCCCATTTATTGTTTTCCGGTTGCAAAGATAGTTTTATTTTGGTAAATTTGACCTGATTATAAACGTTTATAAACGATTCGAGTATGGATATCATCGTATTTTCATCTGCGCTGCACGACCTGAAAGATATCATGTCAGACCGTGAAGACGCCCTGCGCTCAGTCCATCCATCAGAAGAAATTGTGTTCCACACATGGGAAGAAGATTTCGAGCCGGAGGGCGAAGTGTGCTGCTTCATTGCCACAGGAGGCACTGAAGAGCTGTTTGTAAAGAGGTTCGGCAGGCACAACGGGCCGTTCACACTGCTTTGCGACGGCTATCACAACTCCCTTGCAGCAGCATTTGAAATTGCCACATATCTCGAACAGTACGGCATTCAGCACCATCTGGTGAATCTGCCCCTGAATCTGGGCGACCACACCCCAGCCCCGCTTATCGACACCCTCTATTTCAACCGGTTTGTGATGCACGACCTTGCCGAGGCCCGCATCGGACTTATCGGAGGGCAGTCATCATGGCTTGTCGCCTCTTCTGTCGACACGGGATATGTGACATACACCTACGGCGCCCAGTTCATCGAGATCGACATCCAGGAGCTCATCGATGCATATAAGGCAATGCCTGCGGCCGAAGCCGACATGGATGCCGCAACATACAGCCGCGAAGCACTTAACGACGCCCATAGAATGTATCTGGCGTTGGAGCAGATCTGTGAGAAATACCGCCTCAGTGCGCTCACCATCCGCTGCTTCGACCTGCTTGACACATGCCGCACCACCGCCTGCTATGCACTGGCACGGCTCAACAGCGAAGGCATTGTGGCAGGATGCGAAGGAGACATACCGGCACTCTGGACAATGATAG
>JAGHVP010000160.1 GCA_018064305.1 Candidatus Equibacterium intestinale
CTCTTTGAAATTGCCGGCCGCTACGACGGCACATCACGTTTCCAGCAGGATCACCGCTGGGGCTTCTTCCCTTCAGGTTCAGTAGGCTGGAAAATATCTGAGGAAAACTTCTTCAAACCCGTGAAGAACGTCTGGAACCTCCTCAAGGTCCGCTACTCTTACGGCCGTCTCGGCAACCAGCAGGTAGGATACTATGACTATATCCGTACCGTATCCCTCAGCAAGCAGAGCTATCTCTTCGGCGGTGACAAACCCCTTGGAGCATCCATCGCTTCCCCCAATGCTTCCGACCTTACCTGGGAGACCATCGAGCAGCACAATATCGGTGTGGATATGGCCTTCCTCAGCAACCGTCTGACATTCACCGGCGAGGCTTACATCCGCGACACCAAGGACATGCTTACCGCAGGTATCGCACTTCCTGCTGTCTATGGTGCCAATTCGCCCAAGATGAACACAGCCGACCTCCGCACCAAAGGTTATGAGTTGCAGATCGGCTGGAGAGACCAGGTCAAACTCGGCCGTCATCCCCTCGAATACAACGTGTCACTCAACTTCAATGACTACGTCAGCCACATCACCAAGTTCGACAACCCGGAGAAAGCATTCGCAAAGAACTACTGGGTAGGTATGAAAGCCGGTGAAATCTGGGGCTACCATATCGACGGTCTCTTTGCAAGCGACGAAGAAGCCGCTGCCCGCCAGGTGGACCAGTCCATCGTAAACAACATCATCAACCAGAGCAAGGGCGACCTCGGCCTGAAAGCCGGTGATATGATTTTCGCCGACCTCAACGACAACGGCAAAGTCGACGAGGGTGAGAACACCGTGGACAACCCCGGTGACCGCCGCATCATTGGTAACAGCCTTCCCCGTTTCCAGTATGGTATCAACATCGGTCTGAGATACTTCGGCTTCGACTTCGCCATCTTCCTCCAGGGTGTGGGCAAACAGGACTGGTATCCTTACAGAGAGGCTTCCAGCTTCTGGGGTCCCTACAACCGTCCTTACGAAACACTCATCCCCAGGGACTTCCTCGATGACTGCTGGAGCGTGGAGAACCCCAACGCCTACTTCCCCCGTCCCCGCGGATACGTTGCCCTCAGCTACAACCGCGAGCTCGGTGCATTCAACGACCGTTACCTCCAGAACATCGCTTACTGCCGTGTGAAGAACGTAACCTTCGGCTATACCCTTCCCGCAAAGGTTCTTGAAAGAATCAAGATGAAGAACCTCAGAATCTACTTCACCGGTGAGAACCTCGGATACCTCGCTCCCGGTCTGCACAGCAAATACGTGGATCCCGAGCAGGCAAGCTCCAGCGCCAGCCAGGACATCACCACCGCAAACGCCAGCGGCACGTCAAGCAACGCCAATGCAAGACTCCGCACCTATCCCTGGCAGAAGACCTTCATGTTCGGTATTGATATAAGCTTCTAAAATATACGGAAATATGAAAAAGATTTTATACATAATAGCTTCTTCAGTCCTTCTGTTCGGTTGTACGGAGAAATTGAACAAATACCCTCTGGACAAGCTCTCAGACGGTAATTTCTTCGCCACAGAAGCAGGACTTCAGGCATTCAGCAATTCTTTCTACGGCGTGTTCCCCTCTGCGGAGACCAGAACCGGCGACAACACCATCGCCTTCGACTGCGCAGACAATATCATGCCCAAGACACAGCCTCAGGAAATAAAAGGCAACCGCCAGATTCCCGGCAGCGGAAGCGGCTGGTCATTCTCCAACCTGAGAAACTTCAACACCCTCATCGACAATCTCGGCCAGTGCCCTGACAAGGATGTCTGCAACAAATACGAGGCAATCGCACGCTTCTTCAGGGCATACGACTACTTCTACAAAGTAAAGCGCTTCGGTGACGTTCCCTGGTATGACACCCAGGTTTCCTCTTCAGACACCACCCAGCTCTACAAACCCCGCGACAGCCGTGAGCTTGTAATGCAGAACATCATCAAGGACCTCGAATTCGCAATGAAGTATCTGCCGGGTGATAAATCAGTCTACACAGTGAACAAATACACTGCACAGGCCCTGCTTTCACGCGTCACCCTTTTCGAAGGCACATTCCGCAAATACCACAAGCTCACCATCAAGGACGCCAAGGATTGGAAATGGTATCTGGAGAAATGCGCTGAAGTGTCCAAGGATTTCATCGAGAACAGCGGCTACAAGATCTATTCCACCGGTGATCCCACCAAAGACTACACCAACCTGTTCGGCGCAGGCAAGTACGGCTCAAGCCCCACCAACTGCGAGGTCATTCTGGCCCGCAACTACAGTGCAACCTACGGAGCCACACACTCTCTTAACAACATCACTCTTGCCACCTCAATGGATACTCCGGGCATGAGCCGCAAGGCCGTCTGCTCATACCTTATGAAGGACGGCAGCCGCTTCACCGACATAGATGGCTGGGCCACCATGACCTTCGACCAGGAGACAAAGAACCGCGATCCCCGTCTTGCCCAGAGCATCCGCACCCCCGGCTACAAACGTATCGGCAGAAACGAGGTGATTTCTCCGAAACTTGACGCCACTGTAACAGGTTACCATATCACCAAATTCGTGTCCGAACCCGGTGAAGGCGACACCTATGACACCTACGGCAAATCAGAGCAGGACGTGATTATCTTCCGCGCCGGTGAGGTTTACCTCAACTATGCAGAAGCCAAGGTCGAACTCGGTGAAGGCACCATTTCCGACGCTGACATCAATCTCTCCATCAAACCTCTGCGCGACAGGGTGGGTATGCCCAACATGGCCAACAACCAGCAAGTGGATCCTTTCCTTATCAACAAGGACTGGGGCGGATACCAGGGCACGGACAAAGCCATGATTCTTGAAATCCGCCGCGAACGCTGCGTTGAGCTCGGTCAGGAAGGCTTCCGCTACTACGACATCATGCGCTGGGCTGAAGGCAAGATTTTCGAAGCCCCCATGTACGGTCTCTACTTCCCCGGTCCCGGTGCCTATGATATCGACAGCGATGGCAAGAAAGATGTCTACCTCTTCGAAACAGGAAAGAAGGATGACGCTATCGCAAAGACAGCCACCTATGTATGGGAAATCGGCAAGGATATCTATCTCAACGAGGGTAGCAAAGGCATGATTCTGCCCTACAACGGAGTCAATGGCAAATGGAATGAGAACAAAGACTACTTCTATCCTATTCCTTCCAATGAATTCCAGCTTAACAAGAATCTGGTTCAGAATCCCGGCTGGGTTTTATAGTAACTAACGAATTCAGGAATAAATCATGAAAAAAATATCATTTATCCTTGTTGCAGGTCTTGTGATGGCTTTCGCATCCTGCAAAAAGACACAGGAACTTCCCGAAGGCGGCCCCGCGACCTACGCCGTGAAGGCCTCCAGCGAGACTGTATACCCCAAGCTCTCCAAGAACGGTTCCCAGATTGTGATGATCTGCGCCACCACTTCTGATCTCGGAATCCGCGATCAGCTCACCGCCACTTTCAAGATCGGCGGTCAGAAAGACGTGGACGCTTACAACAAGACCGTATCGGAAGAAATGCAGGCCACCCTTCTCCCCGCAGGCACCTACGATTTCGAGAAGAATGACGTGACCATCGACAGGTACAACAAGTCATCCCGTTCCGCTACCATCAAGGTGACCAACACCCCTACCCTGGAAGGAAATATGTGGTATGCTCTGCCCGTACAGCTCCAGAAAGTGGCCGGTTCGGATCTGGCTTCCGTCGATTCTCTGACAACCGTTGTCTTCGCTTTCTACGCCCAGAGTCTCGACAAAGGAGACGGCACGAAGGAGAAACCCTACCTCATCTATGAAGTGGAAGACATGCTGAAAATCGCCGAGCAGTGCAAGCCGATTTCCGATGACTCCTCACTTGAAAAGGCCGAGGCCGCAACGCCCACCTATTTCAAGATGATGGCCGACATAGACCTTTCCGGCATCGACTGGATTCCTTACAACTACAAGGACAACTTCATGAGGAAGATTGACTTCAACGGCAACCACAAGACAATCAGCAATCTCCGTGCAACCACGAGCAGCACTTATGCGAGCCTCTTCGGCGTGCTTTTCGGCACTGTATATGACCTGAATGTCAAGGACGCCTACGTCAGCTCCAACCAGACAGCCGGCATCATGTGCGGATATCTCGGAACCGGCAACAAGAGAGGCAACATCCACAACTGCTCCGTTCAGGGCAAGGTGGAATCAAACAGCAAGTACATAGGTGGCCTTTGCGGACAGAACGCTGTCGGCGGAGAAATCTATGAGTGCTATGTGGATGCAGAAGTTGTATTAACTGCTAACAACAACTTTGTCGGCGGTCTTGTCGGCTACGAGAAGGGTCAGGCCTGCCACATCCACGACTGTATCGTAAAAGGTAGTGTGACCGGCTATATCGACGCTTCCGGCGGCGGTACGCAGCGTGTCGGCGGTGTCATGGGCATGCTCTATATCGAAGGCTCTACCGTTACCAACTGCATTGCCCTCAATACTCTCAAAGCCTGCCGCAGTATCGGAGGTATCTGCGGCCACGCCAATAAAGACAAATGGGATGAACAGCACCCCAAGCAGACCATCCAGGGCTGCATTGCATGGAATCCCGAAATAATCACCACCCAGATTAGTGAAGACGGAGCCAGCAACGGTGCAATCGTAGGCTTCGCATCAGAGTTCAATACATACATGAACTGCTGGCGCAAGGCTGATATGAAGTACACTCTTCCCGCTAGCGGTGGATTTGCAGTGGATCCCGTCATCAACCCCGACGGCAAGTTCAACACTTTCTTCGACCAGGACAACTGCTCAGAGTCTTCACCCCTTCAGGGTATCGTTCACGACAACTCTAAAAAACTCTATCGCTGCCCCTACAACGGCAAAGCAGCCGCCGGATCCGAGACAGCAAGTGCCGTGGCCAAGAAAATCGGCTGGAGCGAAGAAATCTGGGACCTCAGCGGTGACGTTCCTTCACTCAAGAGAGTTTATGCCGAATAATCTGATTTAGAAGATTTTTGAAATGAAACGTATTACATTGATATTCGCTGCGATGGCAGCAATGGTTTTCGCCTCATGCACCAAAAAGGCTAGCGAAGACATCACATCCTACTACAAGGCATATACCGTCAGCCCTGAAGTTTCAGGTTTCTCACCTGACAACCAGCCAGCTGTCGAGATATATGCCAAGACTACCGACGCTGGCGTTGACACAAAACTCAACGTCTCCTTCAAGGTGGATTCTTCCAATGATATGGTAGCCAAATTCAATGCATCGGTTGATGAAAAGCACAAGGCAATCCTGCTTCCTGCAGGAGCCTATACGCTTAAGGAAACGACTTCCACAGTCGCTCCCATGTACAGGAAGTCCGCAAACCTGAAGATTCAGCTCAAATTCATCGAGAGCCTCCTTCCCATGACGTGGTATGTGCTTCCCATCACCCTTGAAAGTGTGGAAGGCTCAAGCTTTGCCCATCTGGCAGAGGAAACAGTGGCTTTCATTGCCATCAAGACCGCCAAGACCAATCCCGGCAAGGGTACGAAGGACGAGCCCTACCTCATCTATGACGCAGAAGACC
>JAGHVP010000245.1 GCA_018064305.1 Candidatus Equibacterium intestinale
TTTTCAGTAACGCAGGAAATGCTGCATAGCCTTATGGCCGGGGCCTTGAGCCGTGGCGGAGACTATGCAGATATTTTTTTCGAGTACAGCACCCTCGAGGAAATGACCATGCAGGACCACAAGGTGACCTCTGCTGGCAGCCATGTCGACTATGGGGCCGGCGTGAGGGTGATAAAGGACGGACATACGGGATATGCGTTCTGCGAGACCACAGAGATGCCCTCGATGATGAGGGCAGCCCGCAGCGCTGCGGCAATTGCCGATGGAATGCCCTCACCGGTGAAGTGCCTGGATGTTACGGAAATCAAGGGAGGCTGCTGGTATCCTTCGGAATATGACTGGAATGATATAAGCTGCGATGTGAAGAAGGAGTTCCTTCTGGCGCTCGACCGTAAATGCTATGATGCCGACAGCAGGATAGTGTCGGTAATTGCAAGGGTGTCCCATTCATACGACAAGTCATTGTTTTTCAATTCGCTGGGCGAACTGGCCGCTGACTCCGGGCCGCTTGCTTCCGTTGCGGTGAGCGTGGTGATGCAGGAAGGCGGTGCCGTGGAGAATTCAACTGCCACCCGCAGTTTCAGGATGGGGGCTGAAATGCTCTCCGACGCCCTTGCCGACGAACTTGTGAAAGAGGCGGTGGACCAGAGCGCCAGAATGTTCGAGGCGAAGAAGGTGAAAGGAGGGGAGATGCCTGTGGTGATGGCATGCGGCGGGTCAGGTATCCTGCTTCACGAAGCCATCGGACATGCCTTCGAGGCCGACTTCAATATGAAGAACACTTCGATCTTCAGCGACAAGCTTGGAAAGAAAGTGTGTGACAGCTCGATAAATGTGGTGGACGACGGCACGGTGATGTATAACCGCGGTTCCATAAATGTGGATGACGAAGGGGTTCCGGGGCAGAAGACATATATCGTGAAGGACGGTGTGCTTAACAGCTACCTGCACGACAGGATCACAGCCGCACATTACGGCGTGGCGCCTACCGGCAACGGCCGCCGCGAATCGTTCCGCAACTATCCCATCCCCAGGATGAGGGTGACATATATGGAAAACGGCAGCTGCACCGCCGGCAGCATCATCGCTGATGTGAAGCGCGGAATATATGTGGATTCCTTCCTCAACGGCCAGGTGCAGATAGGGGCGGGAGACTTCACATTCTATGTCAAGACGGGATATCTTATCGAGAACGGCCGTCTGACCGCTCCCATAAAGGATGTGAACGCGATAGGCAACGGTCCCCAGGCTCTGGCCGACATTGTGGCCGTGGCCGACGACTGTCTGATAGACAACGGCACCTGGACCTGTGGAAAAGGGCAGAACTGCGCAGTTTCATGCGGAATGCCCACGGCTCTGGTAAGCCGCCTTACCGTAGGCGGCCTGTAACAGAGCGTATGTCTTTTCTGATACTACTTTACCGAGCCTGTGAGGGTGTGGTGTCCGCTTCCGAGAACTTCCTCGCGGCGTGAATCACCTTCAGGTACATATACTGTGGCGGTTGTGCCTACAGGAACCTCGCACTTCAGTGTGAACCTGCCGTCGGCAGCCACTTTCCAGTCGATTGAGATGCGGCCGTATGTGGTCTCCTGCCAGTATTTCACGTAGTCGAGTCCTTCGGGGATCACAGGGTTGATTTCGAATGTCTTATAGCCTGGAGTGGTGGGCTCGAGACCTGCAAGGTCACGGTAGAACCACAGGATGCCGCCTCCCATGAAAGGGTGGTTGTGGGAATATGTTCCGTCCCACTGCTCCCAAGTAGTGGTGGCTCCCTGGTCGATCCACCATCCGAACGAAGGTTTGTCGCGCTTGTTGATTATCTCGTATGCAAGCTCTTTCTGACCATATCTGTTGAGCACCTCGAACAGGTAGCGTGTGCCGAAGAATCCAGTGTCAAGATGGTTGCCTGCCTCTGCAATGTTGCTGACAAGTGCATTCACAACCTTTTCCACGCGGTCTTCGGGTACTCCCATCATAAGAGCCCACACGTTGCTCCCGTGCTTGCCGTATGACCCTGTCTCGGGATTGTAGAATGTACGGTGGAATGCAGCAGCCATCGTATCGCGGATTGCTGTGAACTCGTCCACATCTTTCTGGTTATTGAAATGCTCGGCAGCCTTGACCACCTTGTCGCTGCAGGCATAGAGGAAATATGAGTGTACGAGTGCGTTGCTGGGCAGCCCTGTTGCGGGAACCCACTCGCCGAGGTCCTTGAAGTAATGGCCGGTCTTGCCCTCCATGATCTTTGTTCCGGGGTCGACCCACTGAGTCATCCATCTTACATGTGCCTTCATGGCTTCGTAGCACTCCTCGTAGAGGCGCTCGTCGCCGAACTGCCAGTAGAAGTCTGTGGGAATGTATTCCATTGCGGCGCCGAAGCCGATTCCACCGCCTGCTTCAGGCTGCCATGGAGCCGAGTTTGCGACATATCCGTCGGGCTGCTGTGCTTCGCGCAGGTCGTGGATGAACTTGTTGTAGAATGACTGCACACCCATGGTGGTGAGAGTCGTGGGCGCAACTGACTGTGCATCACCTGTATATCCGATTCTTTCGCGGTGAGGACAGTCGGTGGGTACTCCGCCGTGCATGTTGTCGAGCATGCTGCGGCGCCATATCTTGTCTATTGTGTTGAGCAGCTCGTTCGAACACTCGAAGTGAGATGTCTGCTTTATGTCGGAATTGACGGCGTGGGCCTCTATCTGGTCTGCTGTAAGATTGTCAAGACCTGTTATCTCCACCTCGGAGAATACAAACCAGCGGAAACGGGGGTGGTGGCTCTCATTGCCGCTTCCCTTTGCTGTGTAGATGCTGTTGCAGACAAGTGACTCGTTGAGGTATGTCACAGTCACTTCCTGGCCTTCTGCAAGGTTGAGGTTCTTGAGGTTGACCCATCCTGATATCTCTTCGGGGAACTTGACGCTTATCACGCCCAGGCTGTCTTTCTCTATGCTGACGGGCCCGTATGTGGCGGTGATACGGTCTGAGGGACCGAGCTGGGCTATCAGCTCACCTTCCGGAGCTTTCTTCTCTACGGCATATTCCCATGCGGAATCATCATAACCTGATGTGCACCAGCCTTCATGCTCCAGGCGGGCGTCGTATTTCTCGGCGATGTACATCTGGTCGTATATGAGGGCGCTCTTCTCGATTTTCCATGTTGTGTCGGAAGGGATCACCTCTTTAGAACCGTCTTCATATTTTATAAGTATCTGCCCGAAGAAGCGCGGCGTTCCGTAGCCCATCACGAAACGGCGGAACACAAGGTCGTAGAAACCGTTGCCGAGGATTGCACCCACAGCGTTGGTGCCTTCCTTCACCATGTCGGTGAGGTCGTAGCTTACATACATCACCGAATAGCTGTTGAACGGGTCTTCCACGGGAATCAGACGCTCACCAAGTTTCTCACGGAATCCGTAGTTTGTCTGGTTGGGGACAAGATATTCATCACCAGCCTTCTCTCCGTTGCAGTAGAGCTCGAAATAGCCGAGACCTGTTCCGTAGAAGCGTACAGACTCCACGGGCTTTGTGATCTCGAACTCCTTGCGGAGGAGCGGGGCGGGGGCTACATCTGTCTCACGGTTGTAGTCGTATGAGTCTTCCCCCTGCCAGGGTGCGCCGATCCAGGTGGCCTTCCACAATGAAGGAATCAGGATTCCAGTGTGGAAATGGGCTGTCTCGCTCCATTTCGACGACCTGCTCTTCTCGTCGTTGACCTGTACTTTCCAATAATAGTCTGTGCATGAGCCGAGAGCTTCTCCCTTGTACATTACAAACGCCGACTTGTCGGTGGTGATGAGCCCGCTGTCCCATACGAGTTTGTTGAATCCGGGGTCGGTTGCCACATGGATTCTGTAGGCAGACTGTGCGGCTCCGTCCTTCTTGGAAGTGTTTATCCATGAGAACCGGGGCAGCTTCACATCTGTGAATGCGTCTTCCTTGTATTCGGTGGTCAGATTCGTAGGGGTGATACTTGATTTCGCCGAGCATGCTGTAAATAACAGGCATGTCAGAAGCACATAAGAGAATTTTCGCATAGTCTGTTTCTTTGATAAAATTTGCCAAAGGTAATAAAAAAGCACTAAATTCGCGCCCCAATTAAACAGCTTGACAATGATTACATTCCTGGTATCCATCACGCTGCTTGTGCTGGGATACTTCACTTACGGTAAATTTATAGAGAAAAACGTGGCTGTTGTCGACAGCCGTGCCGTGACGCCCGCGGTAAGCAAGGCCGACGGGATTGACTACAAGGAAATCCAGCCGTGGCGGCTTTATGTCATCCAGTTCCTGAACATTGCGGGGCTCGGTCCCATTTTCGGCGCCATCCTCGGCGCGGCATACGGTCCTATGGCGTACCTGTGGATTGTGCTGGGCTGCATCTTCATGGGGGCCTTCCACGACTTTATGAGCGGTGTGATATCAACACGCTATAACGGCCGCAGCATCCCTGTCATCGTGGGCATCTTCATGGGCAAGTGGATGCGCCGCCTGTTCAACATCTTCATGACTGTGATGCTGATTGCTGTGGGATGCTCGTTCGTGACCGGTCCGGCCGACCTGCTGCACAGCATGACTAGCCTACCCAGAATCATGTGGATCGTGGTGATATTCGCTTATTACCTGGTTGCCACCATTGTCCCGATCGACAAGATCATCGGCAAGATATATCCCTACATGGGAGCGCTGCTCCTGCTTATGGCAGTGATGGTCGGCGGGGCGCTGATAGTGAAGGGTGCGGGCGGTTCGCTGCACCTCACCGAACTTTCGCTGGATTCTTTCAGGAACTATCACAGCAATCCTGAGAAGAATATACTGATACCCATGATGTTCGTGGTAATCTCGTGCGGCGCCATATCGGGCTTCCACAGCACCCAGTGCACCATCTCGTCACGCTGCATCGGCAATGAGAAATACTGCCGCCCCGTGTATTACGGAGCAATGATAAGCGAAGGTATCGTGGCGCTGATATGGGCAACCGCGGCGATTGCATATACAGGCGGTCCCGACGGGCTCAATGCCGCTGCCGCCGCAGGAAAGACACCTGCAATACTGGTGAACGCAATCTGCAACGACTGGCTCGGCAAGGTGGGCGCGATAATAGCCGTGATGGGTGTGATCTGCTGCCCGATCACCACTGGTGACACATCTTTCCGCGGTGTGCGCCTGGCGCTTGCCGACGTGCTGAACATCAACCAGAAACCGGTGCTGAACAGAATACTTACAGCGCTTCCCATCTTTGCGGTGGCAGTGCTCCTCTGCACCCTGGATTTCGCCACTCTGTGGAACTATGTGGGCATCAGCAACCAGTTCTTCTCGGTAGTGATGCTCTGGACAATTGCAAAATATCTGTCGCTGCGCGGAAAGAGCCACCTCTACGCTTCGATTCCGGGCACATTCATGCTCTTTATAGTAATAAGCTTCTTCATGGTGGCACCTGCGAAGATGGGCGGACTTTCACTGGACCGCAACATATCATATATTGTGGCAGGTATTATCACGCTTGCATCGGTTCTGTCGTTCAACAGATATATGTACAAGCGCGACCGCTTTGTAAAAGAGCGCAGGGCTCTCAAATAATCTCCCTACAGGCCGGGTGTAAAGCCTGCAGCCACTTCTGCTGCAGTATCTTTCCCCTTGATTGCGCTGAGGATGTCAAGCGCGAATTCCCGTGCATAGCCAGGGCCGCGCCCTGTGATGACGCGTCCGCACACCACGCTGCTCTCTGCCTTGCGTGTGATGCCTGCGGCGGCGAAAGGTCCTTCACATCCGTCGTAGCATGTCATTGTCACCCCTTTCAGAAGCGGCTCGCCGCCTTCCTTGAGTGAGGCAAGCACGAATGCCGGTGCAGCGCAGATTGCGGCAAGTGAACCACCCACCTCATAATGGGCGGCGACAAGTTTCATGAGATCTTCGTGGGCTGCAAGGTTCGTGGACCCGGGCATTCCTCCGGGGAAGATCATAAAGTCTTCTGCAGCAGTCATATCCATCATCTTGGATGTCACCGAATAGGCGAACTCGTCCCAGTTCATGTCGGATATGAACTGTATTCCGTGTGCTCCCTCGACAAGGTTGTCTTCGTATATCGAAACTGTTTTCACGTCAACGCCTCCGCGGCGCAGGATATCTATGGTGAGGATGGCCTCGACCTCCTCGAAACCGTCTGCAAGAAATACAAATGTTCCTTTCATGTTGATATATTATGATTATTCGTTCCCAAAATTAAGTATAATATATTACTTTTGCACGACCATTTCACCAAAAACTATGAATCGCATCGGTTTCGACAACGAAAAATATCTTCAAATTCAGTCAGAAAAAATCAAGGAACGCATCTCGATGTTCGGAGATGTGCTTTATCTGGAGTTCGGCGGCAAGATGTTCGACGACCACCACGCAAGCAGGGTCCTGCCCGGTTTCGCGCCTGACAGCAAGGTGAAGATGCTGATGCAGCTCAAGGACGATGCTGAAATAGTTGTCGCAATCAACTCGAACGACATAGAGAAGAACAAGATCCGCGGCGACCTGGGCATCACATACGACATGGATGTGCTCCGCATGATAGATGCGTTCCGCGGCTACGGCCTCTATGTCAGCAGCGTGGTGCTTACTCAGTTCTCAGGTCAGGCGTTTGCAATCGACTATCAGCAGAAACTTGAGAAGATGGGGCTGAGGGTGTACCGCCATTACCCCATCCAGGGATATCCCTCGAACCTGCAGCTGATTCTGAGTGAAGACGGTTTCGGGAAGAACGACTATATCGTGACCTCCCGCAGGCTTGTGTTCGTGACAGCTCCAGGCCCCGGCAGCGGCAAGATGGCCACATGCCTCAGCCAGCTCTACCACGACAACAAACGCGGCATCAAGGCGGGCTATGCCAAATTCGAGACATTCCCCGTCTGGGACCTTCCCCTGAAACATCCTGTAAACCTTGCATACGAATCTGCCACTGTGGATTTGAACGATGTCAATATGATAGACCCGTACCATCTCGAGGCATACAACAAGATTGCAGTAAGCTATAACCGTGATGTCGAGACGTTCCCCGTACTGAACGAAATGCTCAAGCGCATCAACGGCAGTTCTCTATACAATTCGCCCACAGACATGGGGGTGAACATGATAGGGCAGTGCATAACAGACAATGATGTTGTCTGCGATGCATCCCGTCGCGAGATTGTCCGCCGCTACTACAACACAGCCTGCAACGTGCGTAAGGGAAATGCCGACGAAAGCCAGCTGCCCAAGATGGAGATGATAATGGAGCAGGCGAAGGTGAGCCAGGCCAACCGCAAGGTGGCTGTTCTGGCAAAAGAGGTGCACGAAGCCACCGGTGCCCCTGCAGCAGCAATCGAGATGAACGACGGCACGCTGATTGCCGGCAAGACTTCCAAACTGCTCGGCGCAACATCTGCAATGCTTCTGAATGCCCTCAAGTATCTGGCAGGCATTCCCAAGGAGGTGGACCTCATCTCACCGATTGTCATCGAGCCTATATGCAACATGAAGATCAACCATCTCGGCCATACAAATCCCCGTCTGCATGTAGATGAGGTGCTTATCGCGCTCTCTGTGTGCGCTCTCACCGACATCAATGCACGCAAGGCTCTCGAGCAGCTTGAAGAGCTCAAGGGGTGCGAGGTTCATACAAGTGTGATTCTTTCGAGCGTGGATGTATCCACCATGCGCAAGCTTGGAGTCAATATGACCCACGATCCTCTCTATCAGAGCAAGAAGCTCTATCACGGGACCAAATAGCCTGATTCAATGTTCCTGCGCCGTCAATGGCGCGACAGATTGTATATCACATCCAGGATAAGGTGGGTGCGCTTTGCCAGTATGTCATAATCTATGATGTCCGGCTTGTCGGTGGGCTTGTAGGTGTGGTTGTGGAAGCCTGATGTGAAGAAGAGGGCGGGGATGCCCGCCTTGACGAACGAGTCGTGGTCGCCCAGGGTGTACATCATCCTTGTGAAATCGGTGCTGCTGTAGAATGTGTAGTCGATATCCATCTTGAATTTCTTCTTGCCGTTGCAGAATCTCACCACATTGCGGTCTTCGGGACGCAGCGAGTTGCAGCCCAGCACTATCATGTAGTCGGGGCGGCCTTTGTGCACCGGCACCAGGGTGGAGCCCATAATATCGAGGTTGAGGTTGCATCGGATCTGGCTTCTTGGTACAGGCAGGTGCTTTACGAAGTATTTGCTGCCGCTCATGCTCAGCTCCTTTCCGTCGAATGCCACAAAGAGGATGTTGATGTTAGGACCGTTGCCGTCGCGGTGCATCTGCATCAGGGCTTCGGCAAGCGAAAGCATGGCGGCCACGCCAGAGGCATTGTCGTCGGCACCGGGATACATGGTGCCTTTGATGGTGCCGATATGGTCGTAATGTGCCGAAACCACCAGGTAGTCCTTGCTGCTGCGGCTGGCCGGAATGACGCCCATGATGTTGCGCAGTATGGTGGTGTCGCGGTACCGCAGGCTCTGCATCTCTTTCCAGTAGAAAGGCTTGAGCCCGATGCTGCGGAACCTGCCCAGAAGATACTGCTGGGTCGTGACTGCGTCAACTGTGCCCGACGCCCGCCCTCCGAGTGTTTTGCTGGAAAGGTCTTCGACAGTGGATTTCAGACCTTTCGGATTGATGAGCATCTCGTATTGCGGCGGCACCTGGGCCATTGCCGCACTGAAAGTCATCAGCAGGAAACAGAGGAGGGCGGAGAGGCGTTTCATTCTTCCGGGTTACTTTTTGATGAATGGGATCACCTGGTCGGCAAACTGCTGCATGCCCTCTTTGTTGGGGTGGTCGTAGGTCTTCGAGATGTCGTGAAGCTCCACCACGGGCACTTTGTATTTTGCGCAGACCTTGAGCACCGAGTGGTCGATGTCATAAGACAGGTCGCTGTTGAGGACGAAGATTATCTGTGCCTTGCGGTAGTTCTTCCGGAGGTCCTTGAGCAGCTTTACCATTGCGGGGCGGAAGCAGCCGAGCTCCTCGTCGTTCCAGTTGCGGTATTTGTAGTCACCTATCGGAGAACGTCCCCAGCTGTCGTTGGTGCCGCCGCAGATAAGTATGATGTCGGGATTGCCGAGAAGGCTTGTGCGGCCGATGAAGGCGCTTGTGGGGTTGTATGCACCATAGCCTGTGTTGCAGAGAGCACTGCCGCTCCATGCGTTGACTTTCTCAATCTCGAAACCGCATTTGTCGCAGATTATCTGCCACCACATCTGGCTCTGCTCCACCACCTCACATGCTTCGTTGGGGTAGTAGGGGGCATATCCTTCCGGTATGATGCCTGCAAGGGCGGAATAAGAGTCACCCAATACTGATACTTTCTTCGGCCCCTGGGGGTCTTTTGCCAGCACTGCAACAGAGATTGCAAGCAGCACTGCAGCTGTGAGAATACGTTTCATGTCGTTATGTCTTTATTGATTATACTTTGAAGAATACTTTCTTGTTGTAGAGGTGCTTTATCAGCAGGTAGAACAGCACCACGGTGCCCAGACGCACAAGGGCAGGGTACCAGGGACCCACCCACTGCTCGAAACCGTGCAGCAGGTAAGTGGTCACGGCGTCGGTGCGCCTTACCAGCATGGTGCCTACCACATATACGAATATCGAGTTGCAGCCGAGCGGCTTGAGCCAGTTGAGCCCTTTCCATCCCCATACATCCACAATCAGGTAGAAGACGCCCATCATAATCCAGCAGATACCTCCTGAAAGAAGAGTCATGCTGCTTGTCCAGAGACGCTTGATGATGGGATGCCAGATTCCGACAACCTTTGCTGCAATGATGAGAGCAACGCCGCCCAGAACCAGTGTGAGCCATTTCTTGTGCTGTGAAAGCTTGCCGCCCTTGAGTATCAGACCGGCAAAGTAGCCCAGCATCACAGTGACGGTGAAGTTGAGGCTGCTGAAGATCCAGGTGTATGTATAAGGCTCCCAGAACTCCCATGTGCCGGTGGCTCCGTCCCACTTCATGCAGTCGCGCCAGTGGCCGAGCAGCAGCATGTCCACCTTGTCGGCGAAGTTGCCGCGCGGAGTGTAGTCGCCGAACAGCGCCATGCAGAGCCAGAAGATGCCCAGCAGCGCCACGGTGATTACAACCTGCCATTTGACATTGCGTACGTTCATCACAATAATGGCAGTGAAGAAATAACCTATCGCAATTGCCTGCAGGGTGTTGCTGAACAGCCTGAGGCTGTGCCAGTCAAGGTCAAGCAGGTTGCCCTGCACCAGCATGCCCAGCAGCCAGAGCAGCAGCAGACGGCGTGTGATGCGCCAGTACATCTGTTTTGCGGGTACTTCACCACGGAGATACGATGCAAAGGCAAACGGAATGCTCACGCCTGCCATGAACATGAAGAGAGGCATCACCATGTCCCATGCGCAGAAGCCCTCCCACACCACTTGCTCGAGGTTGTTGTCGCAGAAAGTCTGGAACCAGGGTATATTGACATTGTCGGCCACAAGCCAGCAGATGCCCTGGACCATGATGAGCATGAAGAGGTCGAAACCTCTCAGGACATCCAGTGAGTCAAGCCTTTTGTAAGACGTTTTTGTTTCAGCCATATTGTTTGATTATTGATTTGTCACACTTTGAGGAATACTTTCTTCTTGTAGAGGAAATAAAGGAACAGCCACTGCACTGCGAGGTATCCTGCCTGCAGGAAAGGCCAGCTCCATGCCTCGGGGATCAGCCCGGCAGCACCTTTCAGGAAAAAATCAGATACTTCATAAAGGTGCACCATGTGGTTTATCATATAGATGGTGATGGAGTTCATGCCGATAACCTTGAAGAAGAATGCCCACCTGCGGTGCCCCTTCACATCGATAAGCCAGTAGAAAAGCACAAGGTTGAGCAGTGAATAGCCGGCCAGCAGGCATACGAACGAGCTGCTCCACAGCGCTTTGTTGATGGGCTGCACTTTGTTCCAGAGAAGCCCCAGCACTACGAATGCCGCACCGCCGGCAAGCATGTAGAGGCATTTCTTCTTGTCAGAGACTTCAGTGCTGCGCAGAAGCTCTCCCGTGAACATGCCCAGGCAGGCTGTCACCACTGCCGGCAGTGTACTCAGAAGGCCTTCCGGATCGTAAAGCGGCTGGTATATGTGGTGCGGGAATAGTGTGCGGTCTATCCAGCACACGATGTTGCCTTCCTGTGTGGTGAGGTCGGCACCGGGGAAATCGGGCGCTCCCACAAGGCAGCATAGAAGTGTGTATCCTATCAGGATGGCCGCGCAGATGCCGATACGCCATCCCTTGGACAGGTAGATATACATCACTGCCGCGCCGAACCATGCCAGACCGATGCGGCCCAGCACGCTGAACCAGCGCAGGTTGGCGAAATCAAGCCTGAAGAAGCCGTTTACCGCAAGTCCGAAGAAAACCAGGATCAGGCAGCGCTTGAGCGCGCGCAGGAAAATCTGCCTTCTTGTAGACCCCCTGCTGACCTGTGATGCGTAGGAAAAGGGGAACGAACATCCCGCGATGAACAGGAAGAGCGGGAATATCGAGTCGTGGTGGTGGAATCCGTCCCATGGGACATGGTCCATCTGGCTGCCCAGCCATGCGGCGAAACCGCTGCCTGGAAATTGCTCGCAGATGGCGGCGACAAGGGCTGCGAATCCCATTATGAAAAACATGTCGAAGCCACGGGGGGCGTCTAAAGACTCAAGTCGTTTTCCGGTTTGCATAGTTTGCAGGAATTAGAATTCCAAAAATAGTAATAAATTTGCGTTACCGAAAAATACTGCCCCATGAAACGATTGTTTTTTGCTGTTTTTGTATCATTGTTGGTCTGCTGTACCGACTATCAGCCGAAATTGGATGAATTGAAAGGAAGGATTGATGAGCTGAACGCGGCGTGTGCGGCCGGCAACTTGAATGTGGACGCCCTTCAGAAGATGGTTGATGCAATCAAGTCGGGTGACAGGGCAGTCTCTTTCATCCCGGTCGAGGAAGGCGGTACTGTGACAGGCTTTATCGTTAATTTCGAGAAAGCGGGTATGGTAACGGTAAGCAACCATTCGTGCGGCGTCTCTGTAGTCAAAGAGGATGGCAGATACTATTGGGCGGAAAACGGCTCTGTTATGGTCAGGGACGGTAAGAAGGTCGAGATAGCGCCGGAAACGGCCGCTCCCAGGTTTAGGATCGACGGCAACGCCCTGCAGATTTCCCTTGACGGCGGCGTAACCTGGAGCGGGGCTGCGTCCTTTGAAAAGGAGCTGATAAGCGGTGTGGGCGAGAATTCAGATGCATACATCATAGAGATGACATCAGGTGAAAAGATTGTGATAGAGAAGGCGGAGCCCTTCGGCATCACTTTCGGCAGCCAGCCGGCGGTGCTTACGGCAGAGGCTCCGTCTACTTCAATTCCATACAGCCTTCATGGCGGAACTTCCGGTCTGGAGGTGCTTGCAATCGCACCTGACGGTATGACTGCAAAGGCAGTTGCGCTGTCTGCAGATGGCGGTACTGTCGAAGTTACTGCCATGTCTGCAGAGGCTGACACTACGGTGACAGTAACTGTGTCCGACGGTAAGGGGACAGTAGTGATGGAGCGTCTGGCAGTGCTGATGGACAGGGGCAGCTTTATGGAACCGGAAACTCCTGAAAACCCGGATGCTCCCGATGGTCCCGTCACTCCTGACGAACCTGACGGGCCTGATGAGCCGGTGCTGCCCGAGCTCAGACTCGAGGTGGAATTCGAGGATTATGAGATGTGCAACAATCAGAAAGAGGATATTTCATATAGAGTGACAGGTGCGGTGGACGGTTGCTCTATAGATGTTTTGACCAAGGGCGACTGGACATACAAGTTATATCCGAGAACTGATTCGACGGGCTTTGTAAATGTCTGGTGCGCCGGAATCCTTTCGTCTGATCCGATCGTGGTGGTCGCCTCAGACGGGGCCGGCCGCAGGGATACTGTCGAGGTGATGTATTCCAACCTGGTCAGAAAGGTATCCGTCATGGGTGATTCATATTCTGCTTTTGATGGGGCAAGCGTTGTCCCATACTATCCTAGGATGGATGTCACCAGCATAACGGATATGTGGTGGTATCCTTTCACACACCGCGACGGATACAAACAGGAAAAGGTGATTGTCTGGAGCGGATCCACAATCTGCGGCACCGGATATGACGGAATCAACGCCATGGAAAACGCATTCTGCGGCGCGCGCCTCAGGGCACTCGGTCATCCCGATATTGTGTTGGTCTGCGGAGCTACCAACGACTCATGGGCGGGTTCGCCGATAGGCAGTTACAAGTATTCGCAGTGGACAGAGCTGGACCTTTTCTCTTTCCGTCCGGCACTGGCCTATATGTTTGACACCATGTATGACCTGTATGGTGAGAATCTGGAGATATACTTCCTTCTCAACAACGATCTCAGCAACGACATCGATGTGTCTGTAAGGACTATCTGCCGCCACTACGGTGTGGGCCTGATAGAGCTTGAGAACATAGAAAAGAGACCAGACCATCCCACAAAGAAAGGCCAGCGTCAGATGTACGAACAGCTGATGGACTTTATAAACAGTCAGAAATAGGACTTATTCAGTCACCCATTCAACCCACTTTGTGCCGTCGTCATAGCCGGCTTTCACCATGGTCTCCACAAACTGGAGACCGCGTACTCCGTCATCTACGGTGGGGAAGTCGAGCATCTCGGGGGTGGGCTCTTCACCGGCAGCCTTTGCCCTTACAGTGAGCGCAAAGTTGCGGTAGATGTTGGCGAACGCCTCTATGAACCCTTCGGGATGGCCGCCCGGGGTGCGGGTGTTCCATTTGGCAGAGTCTGTCATATATGCATTTCCAACCCTGACTTCCTCGGCCGGACGGTCTTTCCACTTCATATACAGTGTGTTGGGCTCCATCTGGCGCCATTCCATTCCGCCTGTTTCGCCGTAAACCCTGAGCCTGATGTTGTTCTCTTCTCCAGTGGCGATCTGTGTGGCCTGGAGCAGCCCTGTGAACCCTTTGTCGTAACGGATGAACGCACATGCGTCGTCATCCACGGGGCGGCCTGTGGCAATGCGCTGGAGGTCGGCGCACACTTCCACTGCACGGGCGCCTGTGACATATTCGGTAAGATGCCAGGCATGAGTGCCTATGTCACCCACGCAGCCTCCCTTGCCGGCCTGCCTGGGGTCGTTGCGCCACACGGCGTTGTTGCCTCCCTTGAGCTCGATGCGCTCTGTGAGCCAGCCCTGCGAGTATTCCACGAACACGCGGCGCACTTTGCCGATTCCGCCGAGCTCTATGCGCTTCTTCATTTCCTTTATGCCGGGATATGCGCTGTAAACATGTGTCAGGGCAAGTGTGAGGCCGGTCTCCCTTACTTTCTTCTGCAGGGAGAGGGCCTCTTCCAGAGAGAAAGTCATCGGCTTGTCAACCACCACGTTGAAGCCCTTGTCAAGGGCTGTGACTGCTGGAAGATAGTGGAATTTGTTGGGTGTGACAATGGTCACGAAATCCATCCTTTCGCACTCCGGCAGCTGTGCCTCTTTATCAAGCATCTCCTCCCAGGTGGAGTAGATCCTGTCGTCTGGCAGATAGTACGAGCGTCCGCTGCTCAGTGATATTTCGGGATTGATGCTGAAGCATCCGCATACAAGTTCGATTTCGTTTTCCATAAGGGCGGCGCGGCGGTGGATTGCACCGATGAAGGCATCGCTGCCTCCGCCTATCATACCCATTCTAAGTTTTCTTCCTTTCATAGTGCGCGTCATGGTTTATGGTTACGAAATTAAGGAATAATTGTTATATTTGCAATTACTGACCAAAAATCAGCTTATGATCGACTTCAGCAAAATAGAAAAAAACAACTTCTGGTATAACGCTCTATACGGTTATGTCAGGCTTGTTTACAAATATGTCTACTGGCGCCGCTTCCAGGTGGCAGGCCGTGAAAACATTCCGAAAGAGGGTGGAATGATTGTGATATGCAACCATCAGAACGGCTTGATGGACGCCCTGGGCGTGCTTTTCGCCACCCACAACAGAAAGCCCATCTTCATTGCCAGGGCAGATATCTTCAGAAAAGATAAGATCGCCAAGCTGCTGCGTTTCATCCGCATCATGCCGGCCTTCCGCAAGCAGGACACAGGAGTGGACAGCTTGGGCAACAACCAGGAGATATTCAACCATTCGGCCCGTATAATAAATAACGGAGGCTGTGTGGCACTCTTTCCCGAGGCGGGGCATCAGGGCAGGCATTTCCTTGGGACATTCAAGAAAGGCTTCGCCAGGATGGCCTTCACAGCAGAAGAGGCCAACGGGTTCAAGGAAGATATAAAGATCCTGCCTCTCGGCCATCACTACAGCAACTATTTCAGCATGCAGGGTGACCTGCTCATCACCATAGACAAGCCGTTTGACTTCGCCGACCTGTATGAAGAAGGGGAGAACCACCGCGAGCGTGCCCTCCACCTGCTTGCAGAGCGTGCCAGGGAAAAAGTGCAGAACCTGATGCTGGACATAGACAGCCTTGACCACTATGAAGAGATAAACCTCCTGTGTAACATGTATGCAGGAAGGTATAAGAA
>JAGHVP010000260.1 GCA_018064305.1 Candidatus Equibacterium intestinale
AAGTCCGAGGAACCACTTGTAGGACATGTCGTATCTTGAATGTGCAACCACGTCAACGTCAGAAAGATTGTCAATCACTTTCAGCAGAAGGTATTTGAACAACGGTGTATCCGCTGAACTGTATAGAACCTTGAGTTGGAAGCATAATCTATTGTTTTTTCAATGGATTGAAGTTGCAGATAATATTTGAGACTACCAAAAATAAGTAAAGAAATTGCGTTCCCGCGAATACGGCTTCTACTAGCCTGCAAGGGGGTTTTCAGTGCCATCCAAAATGTTGCGGAATTAAGGTTTATCTGAATCCGCCGGAAGACGGCTTATTTGCTCTCGATATATGAATCCTTGAATCCGAGAAGGTAGAGGATGCCGTCAAGACCGATGGCAGAAATTGACTGCTGCGCATTTTCCTTGACTTTCGGCTTGGCGTGATAGGCGATGCCCAGACCTGCGATGTTCAGCATAGGGAGGTCGTTTGCACCGTCGCCTACAGCAATAACCTGCTGCAGGTTGATATTCTCCATCTGCGCAATCAGGCGGAGCATCTCGGCCTTGCGCCTGCCGTCTACGATGTCACCTACATAATTGCCGGTAAGCTTGCCGTCGGGACCTATTTCAAGGTCATTTGCATAGACATAGTCGATGCCGAACTTGTTCTTGAGATAGTTGCCGAAGTATGTGAATCCGCCAGAGAGGATAGCTATCTTGTATCCATACTGCTTCAGGATGCGGATAAGCCGGTCGGCACCTTCGGTGATGGGCAGGTTCTCTGCAATCTCCTGCATGACTGAAGCGTCAAGCCCTTTCAGCAGAGCCACCCTGCGGGTAAAGCTCTCCTTGAAATCTATCTCGCCGCGCATGGCACTTTCGGTGATTGCGCGCACCTGGTCACCCACACCGGCACGCTCTGCAAGCTGGTCTATGCATTCGGTTTCCACGAGGGTGGAGTCCATGTCGAAGCATACAAGGCGGCGGTTGCGGCGGAACAGGTTCTCTTCCTGGAATGAGATGTCGTAGCCGAGGTCCCTGGAAATCTTTCCGAACTCCATGTGCACCTTTTCACGGTCTTCGGGGGTGAGGTTGCCGCAGACAGAAAGTTCCACACAGGCCTTTGCCTGTGATTTGCTTTCATCCAGAGGGATTCGGCCTGTCAGACGGGTTATCGAATCGATGTTCAGACCACTGGCTGCAGTGATGCCGGCCACCCGCGAAATCAGGTTTGAAGAGATCTTGCGTCCCAGCAGAGTCACGATGTAGCGGTTCTTGCCCTGCATCGAAACCCACTTCATATATTCCTCATCGGAAACCGGGTCGAAACGGACTCCCACACCCAGGTTGTTCATCTCGAACAGTATGTCCTTGATGATGGGGCCTGAGTCAGACTGGGCGCTCTTGAAAAGGATGCCCAGCGAAATGGAGTTGTGGATATCGGACTGGCCGATATCGAGGATGGTGGCGTTGTAGCGTGCCAGAATCGATGTGAGGGTGGAGGTGAGACCGGGACGGTCTTCTCCAGATATCTTTACAAGAATTATTTCGTGGGCATCGTTCATTACCGGAAAATCTTACTGGGCAATATAAAGAGCGCTGTTCTCTACTTTTTCCTTTGCGTAGTCGAGGGTGACGGTGAATGTCTTTCTGTTGAGGGTGGGTGCATCGAACATTGCGTCCATCATGATGGTTTCGCAGATCGAACGCAGGCCGCGTGCTCCAAGCTTGAACTCGATGGCCTTGTCCACGATATATTCCAGGACATCTTCGTCTATCTTGAGCTTTATGCCGTCGATCTTGAAAAGCTCTGTGTACTGCTTTACAAGGCTGTTCTTCGGCTCTGTAAGGATGGCACGCAGGGTGTCGCGGTCCAGTGCGTTGAGATGTGTGATGACAGGCAGACGTCCGATGATCTCGGGGATAAGGCCGAATGCCCTCAGGTCCTGGGGCGCAACATACTGGATCATGTTGTCCTTGTCTATGTTGGCGCGTTTCTTCTGTGCCTCGAAACCGACTATCTGGGTGTTGAGCCTCTGGGCGATGTTCCTCTCGATCCCTTCGAAGGCTCCGCCGCAGATGAACAGGATGTTGTCGGTGTTGACGGCAATCATCTGCTGCTCGGGGTGCTTGCGGCCTCCCTGGGGAGGAACATTCACTATGCTGCCCTCGATAATCTTGAGCAGTGCCTGCTGCACACCTTCTCCCGAAACATCCCTTGTGATGGAGGGATTGTCTGACTTGCGGGCGATCTTGTCTATCTCGTCGATGAATACAATGCCGCGCTCTGCCTTCCTTACATCATAGTCGGCATCCTGAAGCAGCCTGGTGAGGATGCTTTCCACATCTTCACCCACATATCCCGCTTCGGTAAGGATGGTGGCGTCTACAATTGCGAAAGGCACGTTAAGCATCTTTGCAATGGTGCGGGCCAGCAGGGTCTTACCTGTACCGGTAGGTCCCACCATAAGGATGTTGGACTTTTCCAGAAGGTCGGCTCCCTGGTTCTCTATCCTTTTGTAATGGTTGTAGACAGCCACTGCCAGAACTCTTTTTGCTGCATCCTGCCCGATGACGTACTGGCTCATGAAGTCGTACATCTCCTGGGGCTTCTTCAGGTTGAATTCTCCTGTCACGCGGCCGTTGGTGCGGATGGTGCTCTCCATGGGATGGAGCACTTCGCGGGCTGCCTCGTAGGCTGCATTCGCGCAGTCAGAGCAGATGGAAGCATTTTCTGTCTGAATCAGCAGGTCAACTTCCTCCTGGCTCCTTCCGCAGAACACACATCTGTCGCTGCCTTTAACTTTTTTCGCCATTATTTGTTTTCGCTACGTTTCGTTTTCTTCACAATCTCGTCTATCATTCCATACTGGAGAGCCTCTTCAGATGTCATCCAGTAGTCGCGGTCGGCGTCTTTCACAATCTGCTCGAGAGGCTTGCCGGTGTGCTCTGCAAGGATGCGGTAGAGCTCGTCCTTGAGCTTGAGGATTTCACGGGCAGTGATCTCGATGTCAGATGCCTGGCCTTCAGCGCCGCCCATGGGCTGGTGGATCATCACACGTGAGTGCTGGAGGCTGGAACGCTTGCCGGGAGTGCCTGCTGCAAGCAGCACAGAGGCCATTGAAGCAGCAAGACCGGTGCAGATGGTATGAACATCAGAAGAGATGGTCTGCATGGTGTCATAGATGCCGAGGCCTGCATATACGCTGCCGCCGGGTGAGTTGATATACAGAGAGATGTCTGTATCATAACCGTTGCTGTCGAGGAACAGCAGCTGCGCCTGGATGATGTTTGCAACATCGTCGTCGATGGGGCATCCCAGGAAGATGATGCGGTCCATCATCAGTCTTGAGAACACGTCCATCTGGGCTACGTTCAGCTGGCGCTCCTCGATGATCATCGGGTTCATATAGCTTGAATAGATAGAATTATATCTATGAAGCGTCAATGAACTGATGCCGCGGTCCTTTATTGCATATTTTTCAAATTCTGATGCCATATCGGGTCAATTATTTAAGCATGTCACGGAGCTTCTCGAGAGTTGTGCTCTTGTTTGAAAGAGTCGCATTCTTCTTCGCGAAGCTGCAGACGATGTCGTTCTCTACTTTCTCGAAGATGCGGCGGCTCTGCTCCTGGTCTGTGAGGATCTTGTTGACGAGGTCTTTCATCATGTCCTCGGGAACTGACATCATACCGTACATAGAGTACTGGTAGTTGATGAAGTTGCGTGCTTCCTGCTCCATCGCCTCTTTTGTGATCTTGAGGTCGTGGGCCTTCATGATCTCTGTGCGCACGAGATCCCACTTGAAATCTACGAGGAACATATCAAACTCTTTCTCGATATCCTCTTTTGTGAACTTGCCTTCGTTGGCCTCGAGAAGCCATCTCTTGAGGAACTCCTCGGGAAGCTTGATGTCTGCCTTCTTCACGAGATAGTCCTTTGCATCGAGGTTGAACTTATAGCCGCTCTCCTGTGCATACTCGGCTGCCATGCTTTCAGCAACCTTCTTGTCGAACTCCTCTGCGCTCTTTACAACGCCTTCGCCGTAGATCTTGTCGAAAGTCTCCTGGTTCTCTTCTGCGTCTACAAATGTCTTGATAGACTTGACTGTGAGCTTCCAGACGGGCTCCATGGCCGCAACTTCGTCTTTTGTAAGGCGGAGCATAGCTGCGCGGTCGGTGTCGTTCGCAAATGTCTCCATTACGTTGACGTCGATAGAATCACCTGCCTTGAGGCCGATGAAGGGTTTCTTCACATCGTCGTTGGCCATTGAACGGAGTGCCACGTAGGTGTTCTCTACCTTGGTCTCACCCTGCTCGAAATCTGCAAGCATGAAGTCTTCTGCACCCATCTTCTCGCCGTCGACCATGTTACCGAACTGCTTGAGGAGGTTTGACTTGTATTCTGCCTTTGCTTCGTCAGAAATCTTAACCTTGTAGTAAGGGATCTTGTCTTCTTTTGTCACATCGATTGTGAACTCGGGATAAAGGCCGAGGTCGTATTCGAAAGTGTGGGTTTCTGCGTTGTCCCAGTCATTCTCGATCTCCTTCTCGCTGGGGAGGGGCTCACCGATGATGTGGAGCTTGTTGTCATCGATATATTTGTTGAGTGTTTCGCCGATAATGCTGTTGATGGTTTCGCCCATTGCCTGTGCACCATAGAATCTCTCGATGAGAGACATGGGAGCCATGCCTTTGCGGAAACCCTTGATTTCTGCGTTACGGCGGTAGTTGTTCAGTTTTTTCTTCTTCTGCTCAGCCCAGTCGGCCTTGTCGAGTGTGATGTTCAACGACATGTTGAGATCATCGATTTTGTTTTCTTTAATCTGCATATTGATTTGAGTTGATTATTATTTCTTGTCGGTTAAGGTGGCAAATTTAGTAATTTTTGGCTATTTTTGTAAATAATACACCATATTAATATGAGACAGTATATTGCCGACAATCAGGACAGGTTCCTTGACGAACTTTTCGAACTGCTCAGAATACCCTCGATAAGCAGTGATGCAGAACATTCAAGCGATATGCGCCGTTGCGCGCAACTGCTTGTGCAGCTGCTTGTTGATGCAGGCGCCGACAGCGCTGATGTGTGGCCTACCGACGGCCATCCTGTAGTGTTCGGGCAGAAAATAATAGATGAAAAACTCCCCACGGTGCTGGTATACGGTCATTACGACGTGCAGCCGGTAGACCCTCTGGAACTCTGGAAAAGCGACCCTTTCAAGCCCGAGATACGTGACGGTGCGATATACGCCCGCGGCGCAAACGACGACAAGGGGCAGACATTCATGCATATCAAGGCGTTTGAATACATGGTGCGCACAGGGTGCCTCAGACATAACGTCAAGTTCCTTTTCGAGGGTGAGGAAGAGATAGGCTCTTCTTCTCTGGAGAAGTGGGTCAGAGACCACAGTGAGATGCTGGCATGCGATATCATGCTTGTGTCCGACACCACGATGCTGGGTGAGAACGTGCCTTCGATAAACTGCGGTATGCGCGGCCTCTCATACCTGGAGGTTGTGGTGAAAGGTCCCGACAAAGACCTGCATTCAGGGCATTACGGCGGTGCTGTGGCAAATCCTGTGAATGTGCTTTGTGACATGATAAGCTCTCTTATAGATGAAAACGGCCGTGTTACGGTGGAGGGCTTCTACGATGATGTTGTGGAACTTTCAGAAGCTGACAGGGAGATGCTCGGGCGTGCTCCGTTCGACATTGATGAGTATAAGAAATCGATAGGCATACCGGATGTGAAGGGCGAGGCGGGCTATACGACCCAGGAGCGCCAGTCCATCCGCCCGTGCCTGGATGTCAACGGCATCGTTGGCGGCTATACCGGCGAGGGTGCAAAGACCATCATACCTTCTTCGGCACGCGCCAAGATATCCATGCGCCTTGTCCCGAACCAGCTGTCATCAAAGATCACAGAACTTTTCAAGAAGCACATAATGAATATCGCGCCTCCGTATGTCAAAGTAGAGGTGTTCGAACACCATGGTGGCGACGGATTCCTTATCCCCATCTCATCGCCTGCCTATAAGGCTGCATCACGCGCCATATCAGAGGTTTACGGTATAGAGCCCGTACCTGCAAGGGGCGGCGGCAGCATTGCAATCCTTGCTGCCATGCAGCAGATACTGGGGGCTGACCCCCTGCTCATGGGCTTCGGCCTGGAGCGAGACACAATCCATTCTCCCAACGAAAGCTACCTGCTCAGCCAGCTCTTCAAGGGAATGGAATCAATAGCATTGTTTTACAAGTATTTTGATAAATAAAATGACGACAGACCAATTATACGGGCAGATGACTGCCAAGAAAAGCTGCCTTTGCGTGGGGCTTGACACAGATTTGGAAAAAGTGCCTTCGTTCTTCCTGAAAGAGAAGGACCCGCTTTTCGCATTCAACAAAGAGATAATAGAGGCGACAGCCCAGTATGCTGTCTGCTACAAGCCCAACACTGCCTTTTACGAGTGCTACGGTGCAGACGGCTTCAGGCAGCTGGAAATGACGGTGAACTATATAAAGGAGAAATATCCAGAGATAATGGTGATTGCAGATGCGAAGCGCGGCGATATCGGCAATACCGCGGCACGCTATGCGAAGGCATTCTTCGAGAACATGCCATGCGATGCCGTGACCCTTGCGCCTTACATGGGCCGCGACTCCATCGACCCCTTCCTGCAGTACGACGGCAAGTGGGCCATCATCCTCGGGCTTACATCCAACAAGTCTTCGGCTGATTTCGAGATGCCCGGTGACCTGTACAAGAAAGTGATCTCCACCGCAAGTGGATGGGGCAATGAAGAAAAGATCATGTTCGTTGCAGGTGCAACCCACCCTGAGATGTTCGCCGGCATCCGTGCCATCTGCCCTGACCACTTCCTGCTTGTGCCCGGTGTGGGAGCACAGGGAGGCACCGTAAAGGATGTTGCCGCTGGGCGCAATGCAAAATGCGGGCTGATAATCAACTCTTCAAGAGGCATTATCTATGCTTCGAAGGAGAATGATTTCGCCGAGGCGGCCGCCCGTGCTGCGAGCGACCTGGCTCTCCAGACCGCAGAATTGGTGTAAGGGTGTTTTGATTGTAAAAATATTTTGTATCTTTGCACTCCGAAAAGGCCGGCATGATGTCTTTTGCCGGTCGTAAATCCTTTTTTACATATATGAACATAATCGAACTTAACGAGAAAAGTAGGGAAGAACTGGTTGAAATCGCAAAGAAACTGCAGGTCGCAAAGCCTGAAAAACTGGACAGGGACGGCCTTATCTACGGCATCCTCGACCAGCAGGCAGTATCGACAGGCTCTATAGATACAGTCAAGTCAAAACGTCCCCGCGTGGCAAAATCAAAACCCGAAGCAGCACCTGCAGAGCAGATGGTATCTGCCCAGGCTGCTTCAGACAAGCAGGAACAGGCACCGAAGGCTAAGCCTGGCAGGAAGAAGAAAGTGGCTGATGCACCTGCAGAGGCTGCAAAAGAAGAGAACAAGGCGGCTGCCCCTGCAGCAGAACCCGCCGAAGAGGCAAAGCCCGAAAAGAAGACACGCAAACGCATTTCCAAGACACAGCAGAGTGCCGAGGCGCCCGCATCTGAAGGTGCCGGTAAAGATGCCCCGGCAGCAGCCGAGGCAGAACAGGCCCCTGCACAGCAGGCCGACGGACAGCCCGAGCAGAAGCAGGAGGGCAGGCGCGGCAGAAAGGCCAAACAGCCGCAGCAGAACCAGCAGAATCAGCAGAATGCCCAGCAGAACCAGCCCCAGAACCAGCAGGGCCAGCAGAACGCTCAGCAGCCTCAGCCCCAGAATCAGCAGGGACAGCAGAATGCCCAGCAGAACGCTCAGCAGAACCAGCAGCGTCAGCAGCAGCCTCAGCCAGCTCCCAAGCCCAGGATCGAATATGACGGCGTGGTGCAGGCCCAGGGTGTGCTTGAGATAATGCCCGACGGCTACGGATTCCTCCGCTCATCCGACTACAACTACCTGAACTCTCCTGATGATATCTATGTGTCTCAGTCACAGATAAAGAGCTATGCCCTCAAGCCCGGCGATACCATACTCGGTGACATACGTCCTCCGCGTGACGGCGACAAGTATTTCCCTCTCGTCAGAATTCATACAATCAACGGCCGCAGCCCCGAATTCGTGCGCGACCGCGTCCCGTTCGATTTCCTCACCCCGCTTTTCCCCTGCGAGAAATTCAATATCACAGGCAACGGCCATAACAATAACATCTCAATCCGCGTGGTTGATATGTTCACCCCCATCGGAAAGGGACAGCGCGGCCTTATCGTGGCACAGCCCAAGACCGGTAAGACAGTGCTTCTGAAAGACATTGCCAATGCCATCGCCGACAACCATCCAGAAGTGTATATGATTGTGCTTCTGATAGATGAGCGTCCCGAAGAGGTTACCGACATGGAGCGCAGCGTAAAGGCAGAGGTTATCGCCTCTACATTCGACGAGCCTGCCGAGCACCATGTCAAAGTTGCCAATATGGTTCTTGAAAAGGCAAAGCGTCTTGTGGAATGCGGTCACGATGTGGTTATCCTGCTCGACTCCATCACCCGTCTTGCACGTGCCTACAACACAGTTCAGCCTGCTTCAGGCAAAGTGCTCTCCGGCGGTGTCGACGCCAATGCCCTCCACAAGCCCAAACGCTTCTTCGGTGCTGCCCGCAACATCGAGAACGGCGGTTCGCTCACCATCCTTGCCACAGCCCTCACCGAGACCGGCTCGAAGATGGACGATGTGATCTTCGAGGAGTTCAAAGGCACCGGCAACCTCGAGCTCCAGCTCGACCGCAAGCTTGCCAACAAGCGTATCTTCCCTGCAGTGGATGTCACATTGAGCAGCACGCGCCGCGACGACCTCCTCTACAATCCCGAATTCCTCAACCGCATCTGGATCCTGCGCAACTACCTGTCTGACATGAATTCAGTTGAAGCAATGGAATTCATGAAGACACGCCTCGAGCGCACCGAGACCAACGAAGAGTTCCTGATCTCGATGAACGGCGATATCCTGAATTAACAAGGTTTACCCGCGCGGCAGCGGGTATCCCACTGTCTGCACCAAAGTGATGATCTGGCCCGGGTGGAGATTCCACTTCGCGGCCAGTTCTTCTTTAGGGACAAGTGCGCGGGCCACGGTGCTCAGCCCCTCTGATGCGCAGAACAGATAGATGTTCTGGCAGATGAAACCTGTGTCGGCGTATGTGGATTCAATCACTCCCTGAGGGGTCTTGCCTGTGATCTTGGTGGTGTCTGAAACCAGCGCTATCTCTACGGGTGCTTCTCCCACGAAGGGCTGCGAACCGGTTTCGGCACGCATGTCCTTTTCAAAAAGAATCTCCAGAAGGTTCTCCACCGGATTGTAGCGGTACACTCCGCTCTTCAGGCAGACATAAAGCTCTATCTCCTGACGGTTGTGTGACGACGGTGCTGTGCGGCCTTTAGTGCGGTTGATGCCGAATGCGGCCCAGAGCAGGTTGGACAGGGTCTGGAGGTCTATATCTTTTGAAGGGTCGATATCACGGCCGCTGCGGCGGAGGCTTATGGCCTCCATGAGGGGCATTCCGCCTGTGCGGACAACTTCGGGAAGTGAAATGTTTTGCATAAAATTCAAATGTTTGTACAAAAATAACTAAATTCGTGCATGAACAAATTTTTAGCATCAATTCTTCTTTCTCTGTCGGCCGTATGCGCACTGGCAGCAAATGACATAAATCCCAAACTTTCAGGCGAATGGTGGCCCTCCCGCTGGATTTCCTGCAACGACGGCAGTGCGGGCGGCTACGGCGTGTGGCATTTCCGCAAGTCGTTCGACCTGGCGGCGGTGCCTTCGGAATTTGTGATAGATATTTCTGCCGACAACCGTTACATCCTGTATGTGAACGGAGAACGCGTGGCGACAGGTCCTGCGAAGGGCGACCTTTTCAACTGGAATGTAGATGTGCTGGATATCGCCCCGTATCTGAAGGCCGGACGCAACGTGCTTGCGGTTGAGGTATGGAACAGCAGTGATGCAAAGCCCATAGCGCAGTTCACTATGCGCAAGGGGGAGCTGCTGGTGCAGGGCAACAGTGATGCTTCTGAAATTGTAAATACCAGCGGTGAAGGGTGGGTCTGCCTGCACAACCAGGCATACAGTCCCAACGAGTTCACATACTATACCGGTCCGCTGGAGTGTGTTGATTTTGCAAAATATCCGTGGGGCTGGGAGCGTCCCGGTTATGACGATTCCAAGTGGGGCGCAGCCGCTGCCGGCATGCAGGCGGCAGCAAAGGGGGCGCGTGACTACCCCGGCAGGCCTCTGGTGCAGACAGCCATCCCCCAGATGGAATACACCCCTCAGAGCTTCGCCCGGGTACGCTATGCCTCTGGTGCAGAAGTTCCGTCAGGCTTCCTGAACGGTGCGTCACCGGTTACTGTTCCGGCAGGCACAAAAGCAGAAATGCTGCTTGACCAGGGCTGCCTCACCACCGGATATCCCGTCCTCACTGCATCAGGCGGCAGGAATGCTACTATAACCTTGAGTTATAGTGAGTCTCTCTACCTGGCTGCAGAAGGTGAGCAGAAGGGCGACCGCAATCAGATCGAAGGCAAATATTTCAGGGGAACAGCAGACAAAGTGATATGTGACGGCGGTGCCGGCCGCACTTTCTCGCCCCTCTGGTGGCGTACATGGCGCTATCTGAAAGTCGAGGTCCAGACCGGTGACGAACCTCTCACCATCAACAGCATAAGCAGTTTCTTCAGTGCATATCCCTTCGAGAACCAGACAACCTTCGAGGCGAAGGACCGCCCCGAACTTGGTGACATGCTGGAAATCGGCTGGCGCACCGCCCGCCTGTGCGCCCATGAAACCTATATGGACTGCCCGTATTACGAGCAGCTGCAGTATTTCGGCGACACGCGTATCCAGGCCATGGTGTCGATGTATAATTCGTCAGACAGCCGCCTGGTGAAGAATGCGCTGCTGCAGGGGCATCAGTCCATCATGGCAGACGGCATCACGCAGAGCCGGTATCCTTCTACAGTGCAGCAGTTCATCCCTTCGTTCTCTCTGTTCTGGATAGGGATGGGCTATGACTACTGGCGCTACCGCGGTGATGAGGAATTCCTGAAGACACTGCTCCCCGACTACCGCCGGATCATCTCTTGGTATGAGGCCCGGCTGAAGGACAACGGCAGCCTCGGGCGCATCCCTTTCTGGTTCTTCCTCGACTGGGCACCCGGCATGGCAAACGGTGAGCCGGCACGTGAAACAGACGGTGACAGCGCTCTCCAGGACCTTCTCTTCATGATTGCGCTCGACAATGTGGCGCAGATGGAGAAGTCGTTCGGAATCCATGCCATGGCTGAATATTACAACTCTCTCCGCGGCCGCGTGGCAGCTGGTTTCGAGAAGAAATACTGGGATGCGGGGCGCGGCCTCTATGCCGATACGCCTGCGCACAGGAGCTTCTCTCAGCACACCAACGCAATGGCTGTGCTGGCCGGCATGGCAGAAGGAGAGAAGGCATGCACGGTGCTGGAAAACACCTTGAAAGACAAATCGCTGATCCAGGCCACAATCTATTTCAACTATTATGTGAACCTTGCTCTGGAAAAAGCCGGAATGGGCGACATGTACCTCGACCGTCTCGACATCTGGAAAGGTCTCATGGACCTCGGCCTCACCACCTGGGCAGAGCGTCCCGAACCCTCGCGCAGCGACTGCCACGCGTGGGGCTCGAGCCCTAACATAGAGTTCTTCAGGATAGTGCTTGGAATAGACTCGGCAGCGCCCGGATTCTCTGAAATCGAGATATCACCGTCGCTCGGCTCACTTACGAGAGTAAAGGGGAGCATGCCTCATCCGAAAGGGGAGATATCTGTCGGATACACTGTTAACAGGCACGGCAAGCTTGTGGCAGACATCACTGTTCCCGACGGAGTGCCCGCAAGATTCGTATGGCAGGGCAGGACCTACCCCCTGGAGGCAGGCCGTCAGACAATTGTGATACGTAAAGAGGACTAAAGGATATTGAGCGACTGCTCTTTTATCTTTTCCAGTTCGTCTTTCATCTTCACCACGGTCTTCTGGATGCCGGCGTGGTTGGCCTTGCTGCCCATGGTGTTGATCTCGCGCCCCATCTCCTGGGCGATGAAGCCCAGCTTCTTGCCGGGGAACTCTTCGTTTTCGATGGTTTCGTGGAAATACTTGCAGTGCTGTCTCAGACGCACTTTCTCTTCGTTGATGTCAAGCTTCTCCAGATAGAAGATGATCTCCTGCTCGTAGCGGTTCTTGTCTACCTGCAGGTCAAGTTCCTTCACCTTGCTGTCGATATGGCTGCGGACTGTGGCGATGCGCTCTGCCTCGAGCTCCTCGACATAAGGGATATAAGAGCTTATGAGGTCCACTTTGGCAAGGACGTCTTTCTTGAGAGTGGCACCTTCTGCGGCCCTGAAACTGTTGAGGGCTGCCACAGCATCCTTTATTGCCTGGAACAGGCTGTTCCAGCTGTCGCCTGTGAAGTCTTCCTTTTTGCTTTCGAACACATCGGGCAGGCGCAGCACCGAACTTATCAACGAGTTGTCGGCACTGATGTCGAAATTGTCAAGGCCGGCATGCCCTGCGGCACTCTTTATCTGGTTGATATATGACTTGAAGTTGTCTTCGTTGATTGTGAGCGAAGCGTCGGTGAGGGCGGTTCTCTCAACTGTGATGAAGAGGTCTATGGTGCCCCGGTTGAGCTCTGAGGCAATGTACTGGCGCACCTCCATCTCCTTCTCGCGGGGGATGAGCGAGGTCTTGAGGTTCACATCGGCGGTCTTGCCGTTGAGTGAACGGATTTCAACGATGTACCGGGTGTTGTTGATAACGGTTTCACCCTTGCCGTAGCCTGTCATTGATTTTACCATAGCGCGTATTTTTTCCTTCGGAAGCGCAAAATTACTGCATATTTTACTATTTTTGCAAAACTTTTAAAGATTCAGGTTTCGCGTTGCGAAACTACAGATTTAAAGGTCGTGAGGCCGATGGTAAGTCCTTCCCCAAGGGAAGGATTTAGGATAGGGGTAACGTAAACAGGAAAAGTGCGGAGGGAAAAAGTTTCGCAAGCCGCACATAAATGCCTGAATAACAATATAATTATGTCCTTGCGAAACTTGAGCTAAAGAACCGTTTTATGGAAGACAACAGCAAAGCCACCGCAGCAGAAGGTGAGCGCATTAACAATTTCCTTGAAGATATCATAGAGAAAGACCTCAGCGAGGGTAAATACCAGGCCATACAGACCCGTTTCCCGCCGGAGCCCAACGGCTACCTGCACATCGGACACGCCAAGAGTATCTGCCTCAACTTCGGACTTGCAAAGAAATACGGCGGCAAGACCAACCTCCGATTCGATGATACAAACCCCGTGAAGGAAGATACAGAATATGTAGATTCCATCAAGGAGGATATCAAATGGCTCGGTTTCGAATGGGCCAACGAGTTCTATGCATCAGACTATTTCGACCAGCTCTACGAGTGGGCTGTGGTTCTGATCAAGAAAGGTCTTGCATACGTCGACGACCAGACTCAGGAAGAGATCCGCAAGGGACGCGGCACTGTCACCGAGCCCGGTGTCAACAGCCCCTACCGTGACCGTTCGGTAGAAGAGAACCTCCGTCTGTTCCAGGAGATGAAAGACGGCAAGTATCCCGACGGCGCAAAGGTGCTCAGGGCCAAGATAGACATGGCTCATCCCAACATGCTGTTCCGTGACCCTCTGATGTACCGCATCATCCATGCCGACCATCACCGCACAGGCAGCAAGTGGTGCATCTACCCCATGTACGACTATGCACACGGGCAGTGCGACTCCATCGGGCATATCACCCACTCGATCTGCACACTCGAGTTCGACGTACACCGTCCGCTTTACGACTGGTTCATCCAGGCGCTTGACATATTCCCCTCACATCAGTACGAGTTTGCACGCCTCAACCTCACATACACCGTGATGAGCAAGCGCAAACTTCTCGAACTTGTGAAGAACGGATATGTAGACGGCTGGGACGATCCCCGTATGCCTACCATCTGCGGTATCCGCCGCCGCGGCTACACTCCCGAGTCTATCAGGATGTTCGCCGAGAAGGTTGGTGTTGCAAAACGCGACAACATCATCGACCTCTCTCTCATGGAGTGGTGCCTCCGTCAGGACCTGAACGCCCGCTCGAACAGATATATGGCTGTGCTCGACCCTGTCAAGCTGGTTATTGACAACTGGGAAGACGGCAAGGTGGAGTATTTCGATGCTCCCCTCAATCCTGCCGACCCCGAGGGCCCTTCACGCAAGGTGGTTTTCGCAAAAGAGCTTTACATCGAGCGTGCCGACTTCATGGA
The DNA here is from genome assembly GCA_018064305.1 of Candidatus Equibacterium intestinale. Classification (GTDB taxonomy): domain Bacteria; phylum Bacteroidota; class Bacteroidia; order Bacteroidales; family UBA932; genus Equibacterium; species Equibacterium intestinale. The sequence continues at coordinate 14,358 of JAGHVP010000260.1, forward strand.
GGATGCTCCCAAGAAGTATTTCCGCCTGAAACCCGACGGTGAGGTACGCCTCAAATACACATACATTGTGAAGTGCGTTTCATTCAAGAAAGACGCAGATGGCAATGTAACCGAGATCCACTGTACATACGACCCCACTTCGAAGCCCGGAGCAGGGGAGAGGCGCAGTGTCAAGGGCACCATCCACTGGGTTGCAGTCGACCATGCAAAGGAGATCGAGGCGCGCATCTTCGACACTCTCTTCACAGAAGAGCAGATGGGTGCGATCCCCGAGGGTGTCGACTACAAGAACTATCTCAATCCCAAGTCACTTGTAATTACAAAGGCTTATGCAGAGCCTGCCCTGGAAGAGGACAAGAGCGGCATAGCGGTTCAGTTCGAGCGCGTGGGCTACTTCTTCAAAGATCCAAAGAACGGCGCCTACAACAAAGTCACCGGCCTCAAGGACACCTTCAAGATGTAGCACCAATCATCATGTTATACATACAGGCAGTCTCATCCGAGGCTGCCTTTTTTTGTCCCACGTTCAGAGACTGGCAGTCAAAATCCCGGGAAAACGTTGCTAGTCCTTAGGTTTTCGCCCGAAAACAGTCATTTTTGAGGGGACTAGCAACGAAAACGAGCATTTTTGACAGCTAGTCCACAGTCAGACAGCCCGCTTCCGGGGAACAACAACCCCTGTCCGTCCAGTCCCCGCAGGTCCTGCTCTGTACGCTCCTACCGAATCTGTCACGAGTGCCAGAAATATGGTGAAATCTGCCACTCGTGACAGGATATCGAGCATTTTGTACATCCTACGTGTCACGACTTGCAAAAATGTGCTGATTTCTGCGACTCGTGACATTGCTTATAATCGTCCATAATAATCTTGTCAACAATAATCAATATCCTTCCAATGACGGGAAAGCATCCCTACACATTTTAATATTATTTATTACATTCGGTAAAAATGATATGTATGATGAC